>JBEKGV010000497.1:0-4426 GCA_050012615.1 Acetobacteraceae bacterium
ATCTCTTCCAGCGCAGTGCTGCGACAGATGGCCGGGTCAAGCCGGCCATGACGTAGGGATGTGTCACGCTTCAACGATTCTGGGTACTAGGCGTTGTTCCCCCGTGCCCCGCCAAACGCCGTCAACAATGCAACAATCTGCTCAGGATCGGACTGCTCCATCACGCGGCGGGCGAAACGCACGCACGCATCCGAGTCCACCGATCGGACAACCTGCTTAACGCGCGGCACCGCCGAAGCGTTCATACTGAATGCCCGCAGACCAAGACCCAACAGCAAAGGCGTGATCCGTGGATCCCCCGCCATCTCCCCGCACAGCGAGACGGGCATGCGCATCCGCAACGCCGCCTCGGTCGCGAACTGGATCAACCGCAGCACGGCGGGATGCAGCGGATCGTACATCTCCGCGACGTCGCTCTCGCCGCGATCGACCGCGAGCGTGTGAGCAGTCAGATCATTGGTTCCGATAGCGAAAAAATCGGCTTCGAGTGCCAGAGCATCGGCGGACAAGGCGGCACCGGGCGTTTCGATCATGATACCGAGCGGCGGTAGCTTCTCGGGGACGCGCTCGCCGCGGCGGCGCAGCCGGCGAGCCACCCGTTCATAAGTCTCGCGTGCCGCACGCACCTCCGCGACGGTCGTCACCATCGGCAGCAACACACGCACCGGGCCATGGACGGATGAGCGCAGGATCGCGGCAAGCTGAGTTTCAAACAGCTCCGGCCGCCGCAACAACAATCGCAGACCGCGCAATCCCATAGCCGGATTCACATCGGAAATGTCCGGTACCAGGCCGGCGTTGGAAAGCGCCTCGATGTCTTTCTCGCCGCCCCAGTCGAGCACGCGAATCGTCACCATATCCCCATTCATCGCTTCGACGATACCGCGATAGGTCTCGATCTGGGCTGACTCGTCGGGCATCGAGTCGCGGTTCATGAACAGGAACTCGGTGCGCAGCAGGCCAATTCCCTGCGCCCCGGATTGCGCGATCAGCGGCAGTTCGACCGGCAACTCGAAGTTGGCCTGCAACTCGACCTTCTCGCCGTCGGTCGTTTCCGAGGGTAGTCGCCGCAGCCGGGCGTAGCGCTGCCTTTCTCGCGCGAAGGCGGCGACGGCGCGGCGGGCGGTGGCCACGGTCTCAGGGCTCGGGTTCAACATGACGGTCCCGGCGATACCATCCACCACCACAATGTCGCCCGGACGAGCCGAATGGGTCAGCCCCGCCGCCCCCAACACCGAAGGCACGCCCAACGCGCGCAACATAACCGCCGTGTGACCGTCCGTGCCTCCCTCATCCGTGGCAACTCCCGCGAGCCTTGACGGATCGAGCAGGGCCGCATCGGACGGCCGCAGGGATTCACTCACCAGGATCGCGCCATCCGGCAGACCGGAGAAACTGCGGAACGGCGTACGTGTCAGGTTGCGCACGACGCGACGGGCGATTTCCCGCACCTCCTCCGCGCGGCGGCTGAAACTGGCCCGGTCCTCGGCGTTCATGCCTGGCTCAACCTGGCTCATGATCGCAGTGGCGATCGCGTCTGCCTCAGTCATGACCGCGCGTTCCGCTGAGAGCAGCGTTTCTTCCACCCGCCGGCGAATGCCCCGAACGAGGCGGGAGGGACCGATCATCCGCAAATAGGCATCGATGAGAGGGGCGATTTCCGCCTGGCTCTCCTCGGGCAGCACCGCGAGGCGGGCGCGCAGTTTCGTCAGTTGCTTGCGCGATTGCAGGATCGCGGCATCCAGCCGAGCGCCCTCCGCCGCGATATCAGCCGCAGCGATCTTGGATTGCGTTACAGGGATTTCCGGCTCGATCGCGTAAAACACAGGCCCGATGGCCACGCCGGCGGAAATGGGAATCCCGACGAACCGCCGCTCCCCCCTTCCCCCTGGCCTCGGCCGCGCGACTCCCGGGCCGGTCGTTCCGGTGCTGGCCGTTCCCGGACTGGTCGTTCCCGGACTGGTCGTTCCTGGACTGCTCGTTCCTGGACTAGTCGCGTTCATCGAACCCCGCCTCGACCAGTGCGGCCAGGGCGTCCAGCGCCTCCTTCGCGTCCCACCCTTCTGCTCGCAGTTCCAACGTGCAGCCCTTTCCGGCACCCAGCATCATCAGGCCCATGATGGAGCGGGCGGAGACCGGCGGCTCATCTCCGCGAACGACTTCTATCGAAGCACCAAAGCGTTCCGCGAGGGTGACAAATTTGGCCGCCGCGCGGGCGTGCAGGCCTCGTTTGTTGGCGACGGCGACGGTCCGGGTAAGTACCGGCGGCCCGCCCTCAGTCATTGTCGGCGGGAAATCATTCGGCGCAGGGCGTTCCGTTGACCTTGCAGCCGTGCAGCACATGCGAAGCGGCGGCGATATACTTACGCCCGGCTTGCTCGGCGCAGAGGACCGCGTCAGCGAGCGGTTGGTTGGAGCGGACTTTGGCGAGCTTCACCAGCATCGGCAAATTCACGCCGGCGATAACTTCCACGCCTTTACGCTCCATCATCGAGATCGCGAGGTTGGACGGCGTTCCGCCGAACATGTCAGTCAGCAATACAACCCCGTCGCCGGTGTCGCATCGCCCGATACAGGCCTCGATCTCGGCGCGACGTGTGTCAACATCGTCGTCAGGACCGATGCAGACCGTGTCCACGCCGCGTTGCGCGCCGACCACGTGCTCCATGGCGAGGCGTAGTTCCTCCGCCAGCCGCCCGTGCGTCACCAGGATCATTCCGATCATGTTCGGACTGAGATGTCCCTACCGGCTTCCTGAATGGGTCCCCCGCCACCAGAAAACCAACTATCTTTGTCTTGGTTCATGATTTGTCGTCAGGCCTCCTGGGCCTGGATCGACGTGGTTTTTTGACCATCGCCGTCAGACCGAACATCATTTCCCGTCGTCTCCGGCGCTCTGAGCGCGCCGGATAAAGCTCCCCCGGTTAATGCTTCCTTGTGAGGCGCCCCCTCGGTCTGACCTTGAACGGTCAGTTCCCCGGGCCTTGCTTCGCCCGGCCTTAGTTCCCGGTGAGTTACGGTCTGACGCCAATCCAATCCGCTCTCCCCGCCCGCGTGCATCGCGGTAAGCCTTGAAGCCATATGTGCGGCAAGACATTCAACCATATAGACGGACCGATGCCGCCCGCCAGTACACCCGATCGCGATGGTAGCGTATTTTTTTCCTTCATGCACGAACCTTGGCAGAACCAGATCGACCAGATCGGTAATCCGGGACAGGTAAGCCTCGAAGCCTTGGTCTTCGCGTATATAGGCGCCCACTTCCGGGTCAAGTCCTGTCCGAGGCCGCAACATGGGATCATAGTGCGGATTGCGCAAGAACCGCGCGTCGAACACCAGGTCCGCCTCTTTAGGCAACCCTTTGCCGTAGGCGAAGGAAATCAACGACACCATCATGCGGGCGTCGAGTTTATCGCCCAAAGGACCGAAACGCTGCTCGATCAAATGCCGCAGACTGGCAAGCGGCAATTCGGAAGTGTCTATGATAAGATTGGCACTTTCGCGAAGTGGCGCGGTGAGCTCTTGCTCGATCTCGATGCCTTCCGTTACGCGGCCGCGCGGTGCCAGCGGATGACGGCGCCGGGTTTCGGTATATCGGCGTAACAACGTTGCCTCGTCCGCCCAGGCGTAGATAAGCTCCGGAAGCAGGGCTGGGTTGCGGCGGAGGTTGGCCAAAGTATCGAGCACAACGTCGGCATCGAAGCCCCGGGTGCG
Organism: Acetobacteraceae bacterium; assembly: GCA_050012615.1. Classification (GTDB taxonomy): domain Bacteria; phylum Pseudomonadota; class Alphaproteobacteria; order Acetobacterales; family Acetobacteraceae; genus Rhodopila. The sequence goes on from JBEKGV010000497.1 coordinate 3,715, forward strand.
GGCATCAACTCCCAGCGCGATGTCGCGGTCCGCGCATGCCGCGAGATCTTCCACGAGGCCAAGGGGAAGATTGTCCACGGCGTCGTAGCCGACATCCTCCAGCGCGTGCAGGATCGAGGCCTTGCCGCCGCCGGATAAGCCGCTGACCACAACGATCCTCCGAGGGTCAGCTCCGGGGGGCCGGGTTTGCGTCATGGCGCGAACGCTCCGACGCACTGCGTCACATGTCCCAGCGCGCAATCCAGCGCGAGCGCGACTCGATCGGGCGCCGAGGCGCCGGCGGCTTGCAGACGCACGACCGGCAGACCCAGTTCCCCATGCTGCTCCGAGACGGGCAACCTCTCCGGTTGATCGGTCAACGCAATGATAACGCGAAGTTTTACGTTGGAGATATACGGCAGCTGAACGATGCCGATACCGCGTACTTCCAGCAGTCCGGCCAACGCCTCGGGCGCCCGCGCGAGTCCGTCGGTGATCTCGACCTGATCGTCCGCGACCAGGGTGAACCCTCGGCCAAGTAACCGCAACGTCAGGTCCGATTTGCCGGCTCCTGACGCGCCAACAATCAGGACGCCGGAACCGTCGCGCGCCACGCAACTGCCATGGATCCGCACATTACTACCCATGGTTTAAATCAGCCCGCCAAAACAGTGACGCACCGCTTACGCTCCCGTCATGGCCAACTCATCCAGGGCACCTTCACCAGTACTTT
>JBEKGV010000498.1:0-4425 GCA_050012615.1 Acetobacteraceae bacterium
GATTGGCACATTGGCGCTCGGGCAGACGTTGATCATCCTGGTTTCGGGCATCGATCTCGCGGATGGTGCGATCATGGTGCTCGGAACAGTGGTCGCCGGCAGCATCGCCTCGCATGGCGATGCCGCCCTGGCGATGGTACTGGGCTTCGCGGCTTGCGTCGTCGTGTCCTCGATCAACGGGCTGGTTATCGCGCGGTTTCGGTTGCCGCCGTTCATCGCCACGCTCGGCATGTTCACGATCATCGCGGCGGCCGCGAGGCTCTACAGCCGGTCGCAGAGCTTTCCCATCGCATCGGACCTCCTCTCCGTTCTCGGATCAGGTCCAGAGTTTGGCACGGTCACGGTGACCTACGGCACCATGGCCTGGGCCGCATTGACTCTGGTCCTCGGCTACGCGTTGAACGAGACGGGCTGGGGAGTGCACGTCTACGCGATCGGCAATTCGCCCATCGCGGCGAGACTGAACGGCGTCAATGTCACGCGCGTCGTCTTCAGCGTCTATGCGCTTGCCGGGGTATTCTACGCCTTCGCCGCCTGGCAGGCCCTGGGCCGCACCCCCATCGCCGATCCGAGCGGCTACCAGATAGCCAATCTCGACAGCATCACCGCCGTGGTGATCGGGGGCACCAGTCTGTTTGGCGGACGCGGCGGCGTGGCTGGAACCTTTATCGGCACGCTCATCGTCGTCGCGCTCAAGAATGGCCTGACGCAAGCCGGAATTGATTCGCTCTACCAACAGATCGCAACCGGCGTGCTCGTGATGCTGGCGGTCGGCGCCGATCAATATCTGGGACGGGGACATCGCCTGGGACAAGGACACCAGGCATGACGCAAGTTTTCGCCGTCGATCCCAGTCGCCAGATGCCAGGGCTCGCGATGCAAGCGATTGGCCTCACCAAGCATTACGGGCACGTCGTCGCCATGGAAGGCGCCGATTTCGACCTCGCCAGGGGCGAGATCCTCGCCGTGGTCGGCGACAATGGAGCAGGCAAGTCGACGTTGATCAAAGCGCTGGCGGGCGCGCTTACTCCAGATTCCGGCCAGGTCTGGCTCGACGGCGAGCCGGTTCGGTTCGCGTCGCCGCTCGATGCGCGCCTGGCCGGCATTGAAACGGTCTACCAGGAGCTCGCGGTCGCGGCACAACTCGACATTACGCAGAATATGTTTCTCGGCCGGGAGTTGAGAAAGCCGGGCGTGCTTGGTTCCGTCCTGCGGCAGCTCGACAAGAAGCGCATGCGCAAGCAGGCCGCCGAACAGATGCACAATCTCGGCATCCGGGTTCAATCGATCCGTCAGGCGATCGAGACGCTGTCAGGCGGTCAGCGTCAGGCGGTGGCAGTGGCGCGCGCCGCGGCCTGGGGCCGCAAGGTCGTGATCCTCGACGAGCCGACCGCCTCGCTCGGGGTCCGTGAAACCCACCAGGTGCTGGATCTCATTCACCGGGTGCGCGAACACGGAATTTCCGTCGTACTGATCAGCCATTCGATGCCCGAGGTTTTCGCCATCGCCGACCGCATTCACATTCATCGGCTGGGGCGGCGCGCCGCCGTTGTCAGCCCGAAGACGACCGTGATGAGCGACGTCGTCGCGGTGATGACGGGCGCATTGCCTCCGCAGGCGGTGGTGTCCGCGGCGCTCGCTCCCGCCGGCGCGCCCGATCTCTGATTGAAGTCTGGCGCAATTCTCTCCGGCAACGCCACGGCCCCGATATAGCATGAGGCCCGATATAGCATGAGGATTGAGTTCCAGATTGCGCTCAGGCGTCCGTCCAGACGCTGCCTCGGCGGCTAGTGGGTCAGTTTGAATGTCAGTGGACCGTAGACCGATAGCTGCCGGTTTGAGTCGAGGACGAGCCGTGCCATACCAGAGGTATGAAAGAACCCAACCAGGAAGAACTCCGGGTGAGTGGCACCCTTGAACGCCGCCAGGCGGGAGCGCCCTTCACCCCGTGGCACGGATCGAACGGCCTTCGTCACGTTGCCCTTGGGACGTGGTGGGAGCGTGTCCTGAGTGTTGTCGGGTTGGCGTTCGTGTTGATCACCGTGGTCAACATCGTCCTTCGGGGCCTGTAGCCACGGCACTCAAACGCATCCCTCGACCCGGAGACCCGATCGCCCGAACCCACTACCCGTCGGCGATGTCCCTTGCATAACGTAGCCCGTCGCGCTGATACTTGGACCGCGTGACTTCAATCCAGGCCAGGACGTGCCTCCTCGTTGGCGCCACGAACAAGGATCCCAGCCGCTTGAACGACACGACCCGCGCCGTCCGCGGCTTGCAGGGCGGAAGATGCTGTCCGGCGCAGTCTGGCTAACGCATTGAGGTGACCCGTGATTTGTCGCGAGCGTGTTTCGGGTCAGCCGCTCAGAGGTTTTGATGATGTCGGTATTCGACAAGTTCTCGCTGCGGGGTAAGGTCGCGATCGTCACCGGCGGCAACCGCGGCATCGGCAAGGCCATCGCACTCGGGTTCGCCGAGGCCGGGGCCATGATCGCCATCGTCGCGCGCGACGAAAAGAAGAACGACGAGACGGTGGCCGAACTGCGCGGCATGGGCGCCAACGCGATCGCGGTGACGGCGAATGTCACCGAGCGGTGCGATCTCGAGGCCATGCTCGAAACCGTCACCGATGAGCTTGGACCGGTCGACGTGCTGGTGAACAACGCCGGCATCGGCTTTCACGCCGAGGCGCTGTCTTTGGACGACGCGGATTGGAGGCGCGTTTTCGCTACCAATCTCGACGCCGTCTGGATGGCGAGCCAGGTCGTCGGCCGCCAAATGGTTTCGCGCAAGGCAGGCTCGATCATCAACAGCGGCTCGATCTCAGGCTTGATTGTCAATCGCCCCCAATGGCATTCGGCTTACGGCATCTCGAAAGCGGCGGTTCATCACCTGACCAAATCCCTGGCCGCCGAATGGGCCACCAAGGGCGTGCGCGTCAACGCCATTGCCCCGGGCTACGTGAAGACAGAAATCGCCAGCACGGAATACGACGATTATTGTCATTATTGGCGCGACGAGGTTCCCATGCAGCGCTATGCGACCCCAGACGAGATCGCGCCCATCGCGCTGTTGCTCGCCAGTGACGCCGGCTCCTTCATCACAGGCTCCGTCTTCGTCGTCGATGGAGGCTATACGCTCTGGTAGGGCCTGTCGCGGCGTTGGAGACGCGGTCATTCGAATGACGGCTACGTCGAGCAAGGCCGCTCGAACCACCCCATCCATTTCGCTTTCCATCCCCGCGATGTCCGCTTTGGGTCATCGATCACCGAAACCGGGTCGTCTCCCTCCGGCCAATCCCCGCCGATTGAGCCGCCGCCGCAATGGACTGCATTGGGTCGTGTGCGACGGTCCAGGTCGCACTGAATGGCGGAAAATCGCGGAACCGGACTTGACCCAGTGAACGCGGACCGCATCTTTAATGGGTTCTTCATCACCAGGCTGCGGGGAACAGGAATGGAGCTCGCCATTAGCCGATCGATGATCGAGGCCCATGGCGGTGCTCTGTGGGCCTCGCCCAATCAGCCATATGGGAGCATCTTTCAGTTCACCATGCCCAGGGCCGCTGCACGAAATGGGAGCGATGATGGCGCGTGATCCGGATGAGCCGACCGTCGTTGTCATCGACGACGACGCCGGCATACGGGACGCGCTGCAGAGCCTGCTTCGCTCGGTCGGGCTCCAGGTGGAGCTGTTTTCCTCCGCGCAGGAGTATCTTGAGAACGGCCACCTTGACCGTCCAGGCTGCCTTGTCCTCGACGTCCGCTTACCCGGCCGCAGCGGCCTGGATTTTCTCGACGATCTGACCAGGGCGAACCGGCACGTCCCGGTCATTTTCATCAGTGGCTTCGCCGATGTCCCCATGTCGGTTCGGGCCATGAAAGCAGGCGCGGTCGAATTCCTGACAAAGCCCGTCCGGCATCAGGACCTGCTTGAAGCGGTCCAATCGGCGATCGAGCGTGACCGTGCCCGGCGCACCAGCGAGCAGGCGGCCGCGGCGCTTCAGTCCACGTTCGAGACATTGTCGCCGCGTGAGCGGGAGGTGATGGTGCACGTCGTGGCCGGCCGTCTGAACAAGGTCATCGCCGGAGAGCTGAATTTAACCGAGGCGACCGTAAAGGTTCACCGCGCCCAGGTGATGCGAAAAATGGGGGCAAGGTCGTTGGCTGACCTGATCAGGATGGCCAACCGGCTTACGCTCCCGCCAGCAGGGTCGAGATCGTCTACGACCAAAGTATAATGGCGATACGACTTCTTGTTAAATTATGATGGTACGATTGCGATTGAGCCAGGGAGTCGGCAGGGATAATTTGGTGCCATCATATGGATGGTCACTTTGTCCCAATCCTCTCTGATCGCGATTGTCGACGATGACGAAGCCATTCGCGAGGCGACACAAGGACTTCTGAAGGCTGTCGGTTACGC
>JBEKGV010000499.1:0-4419 GCA_050012615.1 Acetobacteraceae bacterium
GTGGCGGTCCTCGGTCTTGTTTCTGGCGTTGAGTTTCCCAGCTTCGGCCCAGGTGATCTGGGACATGCCGAACGTGATCGAAAAAAGGCCGAAGATCGACAACGCGCCCGTACGGCCTCGCGTGGACGTGTGGCCGCGTCTCGATCCTGGCGCCGTGCTATGCAAGAGCGAGGCTGACCTTTCGCTGCTCGCCGCGTCGAGGCGGGGTGCGCCGGTTGACCGGCCGAATTGCCGGTTGATCCACTCTCCAACGGCGATCCAGATCGAGAAACGAGACGGTCCTGGCCGGACGCAGGTGTCGCTGACCGGTGAGGACGGCCAGGATGGCTGGACCGACGCCTGGCTGCCCGACCGGGCCCCGCTCATCGGCGGAAGGTCGATCACGATCAAGTAATCCGCCGCGAGGCTGTCCAGGAGAGTCACGATGCCTGCAAACTTGCCCGCGCTATGTCTGATCGCGGTCCCGGGCCGCCGCCGGCTGACCATCGAATTGTGTCAGGAGACGGAGCGGCGCGGCTTCGCGGGCATTTACTCGCCCAGCCCGTTCGGCAACATGTCGCTGTGCGAGGCGCTGGCGTGGAATACGAGTTCGATTCCGTTCGGTACGGCGATCGCGCCGATCTATCAACGGACCGTGATGGATTTCGCGCAGAGCTCGGCGGTGATGCATGAGGTGTCCGGCGGCCGTTTTCGCCTCGGAATTGGCATCGCGCACGGTCCGTCGCACGTGCGCATGGGCGTCACTCCAGGCAAGCCTTTGGGCGATACACGGTCTTTCGTCGAGCGGTTTCGCGCGCAGGACGGGTTGGGCGCTTTGCCGCCGATCATCATCGCCGCGCTGCGCAAGAGAATGGTCGCGCTTGCGGGTGAAATCGCCGAGGGTGTGGTATTCGCCAACGCGTCCTTGTCGCACACGCCGGAGTCGCTCTCGGCCTTGCCGGCGGCAAAGCGGACCGATCCGGATTTCTTCATCGGCAACATGATCCCGACGTGCATCAGCGATGACGTGGAAGCGGCGAAAGCGGTGAATCGCCGGACCCTGACCAATTATGGCTTTCTGCCGAATTATCGGAACTACTGGAAAGAAGCCGGATACGTTGAGGAGATGGACGCGATCGAAAAGGCCATCGCGGAAAATCGGCGCGAGGATGTTCCGAAATATTTCTCGGACAAATGGTTGACTGATAATAGTCTGTTTGGTTCGGCGGCGAAGGTGCGCGAAGGGGTGGAGGCGTGGCGCGCGGCCGGAGTGCACACGCCGATTTTGGTGCCGTCGTCGGCAGCCGGGAACCAGTTAAAAGCAGTTGAAGAAGTGTTCGCGGCTTTCGCTTAGATCTATCACTCCGCGGTCCATGCGTGCCGCAATGCCATTCCGAGTGCGCGGCCGAACCGAGGTGCGTCGCATAGTGGACTCGCCCGAACACGAGTTCGCATCGTTGCCCTTAGCGTTGCAAGGCCGTTCATGTCCCGCGATCGAGTCACTGCCATATCGATGTAATCTGCCCGATCTCGCGCGACCCAATCCGGAAATCCCGCGTTGCTGAGATGGCTCGCGGAATGGCGCGAAGCGAAGATTTCGCCGGGCAGCGTAACGGTCGGCACGCCCATCCAGAGTGCCTCGCACGTTGTCAGTCCGCCAGAGTAAGGAAACGGGTCCAGCACGATATCGATCGCATTATAACAGGTCAGGAATTCCCGATGCGGGGAAGACCCCTGGGTTTCAATCCTCGACGGATCGATGCCGAAGCGGCCAAATAAACCACGCAACCGCACCGCGGTTGGCACATCGCTCAATTGATGCGTCTTCAGAATCAACCGAGAGCCGGGCACCGCATGCAAAATCTCGCACCACGTCTCAATCGCCCGGAGCGTGATCTTGGCGATGTTGTTGAAGCACCCGAATGTCACGGATTTGTTACGAAGTGCCGGTGCCGGCGCGACGTCGGGCGCATGCGCCGGAGCGCTATAGCACACGTAGCCATCGGGCATCCGTAACAAACGTTCGGAATAGAGCGACTCCAGCGCAGGCGGCGTCTCCCAGCGATCGGTCAGAAACCAGTCCATTTCCGGCAAACCGGAGGAATGGTTTTGCATCCCGACCCATTTGATCTGCACCGGTGCGAGCCTGCGTGCACAGGCCGCCATGCGTGCCGCGTCGCCATGGCCGCCAAGATCGATCACGATGTCGATGCCGAGTTCCCGCGCTCGCCGTGCCAGCGCCTCGTCATCCAGCAGACCGACATTCTCCCAGGATCGTGCCACCGTCCGAAACCGCCTGGCGATCGGGTCGTTCGGTTCCGGCGCGCGCGACAGGCAAATGATCCGGAATGCGTTCGAATCCAGATGCTCGATCCCCGCGACCGTCAGCCACCCGACCGGGTGTGTACGTAATGTTCCCGACAACAGCCCGACGGTCAGCGTCCGATCCCGGCCCGATGTTTTGCTAAGCGTCGGAAGCGTTCCGCGCGGCAGCGCATCGGCACAGGCTCGGGCCGCGCGAAGCAGCGTCTCGCCGGTCACACCATCCTGATATGGCAACGTATTCGCCAATGCCCGTCGCGGTAGGACCGCACCCGGATCGAGCGCGATCGCCGCCAGGGCCAACTCTACTGCCTCGTCCTGCGCACCCAGGCAGACCGTCGCGTTGGCCAGGTTGCAAATCACCGACGCATGCGGGCCGTCACGGTGCAGCACCTCGCGTAGCAGGCAACCGGCCTCAGCATGACGATGCAGGCGCCTCAACCCGGCAGCGTGGTCGTTAAGAACCTGCGGATTGCGCGGATCCAACGCCGCCGCCTGGCGTAGGGTTGCCTCGGCGTGTTTGGCGCGCGCTGTCCGGCTAAGCACCCCGGCCAGGATCCTGATGGGTTCTCGCGCATCCGGCGCCAACGCCACCGCGGCTTCCAGCGCGTCAATCGCGGGATCGAGCAATCCCAATCGGTCAAGAATCAGACCACGAACGATGTGCGGAACCGGGTTGAGTGGATCGCGCTCACTCAACGCTTCCTGGCGTGCCACCTCCTGAGGGCCGCTTCCTCCCGCGACTGCGGCGCCGACCAAATTGTGGGCGAGCGCGATCGATTGCGGCAGCAATCGTTGCGCGCGTGCGAAGGCAGCGAGCGCCAAAGCAGGCTTCTCCGCATCCATGTAGGCGCGGCCCAGAGTGGACCAGGCGTCGGAGTTGCGAGGCGCGAGGCCGCAGCAACGCAGCAACGGTGTCGTGGCCTCTCGTGCCGCCCCCGCTTCAATCGACATCGCCCCCAGGGCGAGCAGTGCCTGTTCGCGATTTCCATTCAATGTGAGGACGACGCGGCAGGCGTCCATCGCCGCGGTAAGCTCTCGATGCCGTCGCAGGCTTTCGACAAGCCGCAACCCGGGTTCATCCCAGTCCGGCAGAATGTCTGCCAGGCTTCGCATCAGGTCGCGGGCACGGTTGATTTCGCCCAAACGGTCCAGGTCGAGCGCGTGGTTGAGTTGGCTCGCGGGCGAAGGGTCCAGGGGACCGTCACGCATCGTAGCGCGGACGTTCCAGTATCATCATGAAACCGGCGACCGGACCACCGGCTTCATAACGCAACGTCTCGCGATCCAACGCGACGCAACGGAAGCCTCGAGCGTCAGCGGTGCGCGCGATATAGGACGCAGCGTGAGCGTAACGGCCCAGCCGTCCCAAAGCCCAGTCGCCGTTACCGGGCGTGTTTCCGTCGTAGTCGGGAAGCAGTTCCTCGACCGAGAAAATGAAGCGCCCGCCGGGCCGGAGGCGTTCGCGGACGGCGTCGAGCATCTCGTCCAATGCACCAAAATAACACATGACATCGGCCGCGAGTATCAGCCTCCACGAATCCGTGTCGTGACGCAGTGCGTCGGGCAGACGCGCCTCATGCAATGTCGCGTAAAGCTGCTTGGCCCGAGCCTGATCCAGCATGCGCGGCGATACGTCGATGCCGGTGATTGGGCCCAACATGAGATCGGACAATGCGAGCGCGACCAGGCCAGTACCGCAGCCAAGATCCAGCACTGGCCCGATGTTGGCCACCGTCGCGAAGTCGATCACATATCGGCGGATCAGCCCCGGTATGCGATAACCGAGTCCAATCAGTTGGGCTTCGAACCGGTCCGCGTAGCCATCGAACAGCGTTCGTACATAATCGTGCGGCTCGTTTGCCCCGTTGCAGCTAATCCCCGAGGAAGCGGCGAGATGCCTGACATAGGCGTCTCCGGGAGCCAACTTGAGTGCTTCGCCGTACGCCATCGCGGCCTCGTCGTGTCGACCCAGGCTCGATAACGCGTGGCCTTTCAGCCCAAATGTACTCGCGTCGGCCACGCCGAGGGCACGGGCTTGCTCGGCCAGGGCCTCAGCCTGAACGAAGTCGCGGAGACGGATGCAAAGCAGAATGGCGGCATTACGAATCTCTGTCG
>JBEKGV010000500.1:0-4403 GCA_050012615.1 Acetobacteraceae bacterium
GGGATCCGCCAGGATGCCTCGGCCGCCGGGAAAATCTCCCGGATCGCCAGGATGTAGCCCGGGATCAACCCGCCGAATGCAAGCCCGAACACAGCCGAGACCGAGAACAGTCCATATTCGTTTTGCGTGAGTAAGAATCCTGTCATCGCCAACGCCATGCTCGCCGACGCGAACAGGATCGTGCGCAATCCGCCCAATCGATCGGCGACCCAACCCCATAGCTGCTGCGCAACGAAACCCGCGCCCAACTGCAACGACAGCATCGCCGCCCCCGGCCTGGGCCCGATCCCGATATCGCTGCAAAACGCGACCATGTGCGCCAGAGGGATCGACATCGTGGTACAGCAACAGAAAATCGCGCCCGCCAGCATCGCCAGTACGACGTTCGGCGGAATTCCCGCGACCGGCGTGAACGGCGACGCGACAGTGGGAGCGGATGCATGCACCGCGAGCTCCGGCGGGCGGCGGAAAAACCAGGCGGCAAGCGGCGGGATCGTGACCGCGATCACGACAGCGTAGATGCGCATCGTTCGCCGCCATCCGAACTCATCGATGCTGATCTGTAACAGAAGCGGCCAGACCGCGCCCGCGACGTATTGGCCGGACGACACCAGCGCGATCGCCGACCCGCGGTGGCGGTCGAACCAGCCCGTCACATACGCCATCATCGGTGAGAACATCCCCGCCGCGCCGAGCAATCCGATCAACACCAGGTTGCTCGCGTAAAGCTGATACAGCCCGCCATAGGATGCCAGCAGGAGGCCGAGGGCGATCATGAACCCGCATGCGACAGCCACTCGGCGCATGCCGACGCGGCCGGCGATCCAGCCCATCATGATGCCGCCCATTCCGGATCCCAGATAGGTCAGCGAGACCGCGAGAGCAGGCGCCGAGCGTGCGGTCCCGAATTCCTCGGCGATGGGTTTCAGGGCCACGACGGTGACCAATGGAGCGCCATAGGACAGGCTCAGGACCGCGAGTGCGACGCAGGCGACGATCCAGGACGTCCGCGTTTCCAGCCCGCCGGCGTCGGCTGGGCCTGCGTTCAGGGCGCCAGCGTTCATGACGCCGGCATTGGGGCCGCCAGGGGCGGGCCCAGTACGGTCCATGGCTCCGTTACCTCCGGTTATTGGCGCCATTGTGGCGCGCTTCCCGGCCGGGGCAAGATGGTGCCCGGGATGGCGCCCGGGATTGCGCAACGCACGGCGTCAGGTGTCGGGAGCCTGGATCAGTTCAGGCGAGCGCGGAACGATCATCAGTGATGATGGTCCCCCGGAGGGCCGAATTTGTTCCAGTCCTGACCGAAGCGGTCCTTATCGAAGCCGTCCTTACCGGCGCCTGGATCGAGCGAGAAATTGCTGCTCGACAGTGAGGCGATGTTCAGGAACGTCACCGTGGTCGAGTCCGAGAGTTTGATCGTGACGGAACCATCCGTCGTGGTCTGGTGATCCAACGCGTACTTGATCTCGTGCGGACCGAAGCCGGACAATTCGATGTTGACCTGAGAGGCACTGGTAAGGCCCTGCACCGTTTCGTTGCCGCCGCCCGCGCCTTTAACGAAGTCGAACAGATTTTTTGCCCCCGGGTTGGCGGTCACAGTCGAGGCGCCGCTGCCGGCGATGAACGTATTGGTCCCCGAGCCGCCAAATACCTGGTCCGATCCGGAACCGCCCTTGAACGTGTCCGCTCCGAACGCGCCAATCCCTGACAGTGTCTCATTGCCCGACGCGGCCTCCAGCAACTGCTCCTTGTGACCTGCCGCGAAGAGCTGATCGCCATTCCCGCCGCCGACCACGGTCGCGCGGCCGCTACCGGCCTGGAGGTAGTTGTTGCCTCCCGAGCCGCCCTCGAACAGGACCATCCCTTTGCCGCCGTAAACGGTGTCGCTGCCCGAACCACCCTGGACGGTCGCGCCGCCGCCGGCGAGGAAGTCGAGACTGCTGGTGTTGCCGTAAACGACGTCGCCGCCCTTCGAGCGGCTCGCGTCGATGGTTTCGCTGCCGCTGCCCGCCAGCACCGTATCCGCACCATGCGTGGTCAGAAACGTGCCGCCGTTGCCGAGTTTGATCTGGTCCTTGCCAGACCCCACACTGACCGTATCGTTCCCGGTACCCAACGCCCGGATCGTATCGTTGCCGTTACCAAGCGCGATCAGCCAGTTGCCCGGGTCGCTCTGACCGATGTCAATTTTGTCTTTGCCGCCGCCCGCGATGACACTGCCCGCACCGGCGCCCGCGACATATGTCAGACTGCCATTGCCCGCGAGCACCTGCTCATTCGGATCACCATTGCCGAAGATGACCGCGTGCTTCGCCGAATCCACAACGAAGTCATATCCAGCCGGCAACGGCGTTCTGCCTGACACGCTTTGCACGAACTCGCCTGTCATGCCCGCTGGCAGGGTCGGCGGCAGACCTGATTTGTTATTGAATGATTGTATCGTGGGGTCGTCGAGGCCCGCGCTGATCGCGGCCGCGACCTGCCGCGCCAGAGCCGCGGTCCCGTCGCTGTCGTACGACAAGGTGATGTTTGAGTCGGCCCCCCCAGGAACCGTCACATACGGCATTGAATGACTCCAATTGATCGACAGAAGTTTTTAGGCGATCCGCCCGATCGTCCCTCGCCTCAACCGGGCGCAGCGAAAGCCCGGACGCTCGCGACCTCGCATGGCCGCACGACGACCGTTTCCTGGTTTGTTGAACGCGGCCTCCTCCGGCTGCCGCACGGATGTGGAGCGATCTGCCTTTGCCGAGACTGAGTCTGGGCATTGGGACAATCGCGGAACACGCCCGCGACCAGGTTGCCGGCCGCGGTCTTGCTTGCCCTCGCCCAGAATTATCCTGGGTCGCGTACCTCGAAGTCAGTCATGGCCTAATGGAACACCCTATCTGGCGTTGCGGTATCGTTGCACCCGGCTTCGCATTTTGGCTTATTTCCATCGAAAACGGATTTGTCAAACGGTGTCGCCGACGAGACAACGAATTCGTAAGGAAGCGGGCTCCTTTCGTTCTCGTTTCTAACATGACGGCTTCAACTTGAGGCGCGCCGCGTGAATAAAGGGCCACGGTTATCTTGGTATGCGAGTGCTGAACGACGACCTCCTTAAAGGCCGCCAAAAGTTTTTTCTGAATTTTGTCCGGGTGGAACATGATCGATCGCGACGTTCGTTCGATTGACCGAGTTTGGCCCGCGGCGCACGCTCCATCTCGGCGGTATCGCCCGCCTTACAAACGGGGGGAAACCGATGCGGAACTATCGTCGCATCTGGGTGTGCGCGTTCCTGTTCACATTAACCGCCATCAATTACGCCGACCGCGTCGCGCTCTCGGTCGCGGCCACCCCGGTCGCGCGGGAGTTCGGCCTGGATAAGGTGGAGATGGGGTATCTGCTGTCGTCGTTCCTGTGGGCTTACGTGCTCTGCCTGATCCCTGTCGGTCTGCTGGTCGACCGGTTCGGCGGCAAGGTCGTGAACGCCTGCGGCATTGGGCTGTGGTCGCTCGCCACGGTGTGCACAGGCCTCGCGCCGTCGCATCTCATCGTCATGGCCAGCCGCGTGGTCATGGGGATGGGCGAGTCGACCTCCTGGCCGGCCTCCAATCGGATCATCCGGGAGTGGTTCCCGGCCGGCGAACGCGCACTCGCCAACGCCATCTTCGGCGCCGGAGCAGCCGCCGGGCCGGCACTCGGCGCGGTCGGCATCTCCGCCATTGTCGCCGCCTGGGGTTGGCGCTGGGGTTTCATCGTGGCCGGCTCGATCGGGTTCATATGGCTTCTACTATGGTGGATTTTTTTCGACCGCCCGGAACGGGTCAGCTGGCTGCTGCCGTCCGAACGCGACAAAATCCTGGCCGAACGGGATGGCGAGTTCGCGTCGCATATCGCGGCGCAACCCGCGTCGTCGCTCCGGTATCTGTTGACGCTGCGCAGCACATGGGGACTGTTTCTGACCCAGGGGTGCGAGGTCTACGGCGGCTACATGCTGCTGACCTGGCTGCCGAGCTATCTGCAGCAGGCCAAAGGGCTGAGCGTGATGGACGCGGGAATGCTGACGGCGATCCCGTTCGGCGTCGCCTCGGTGCTTGGCATCGGCCTGGGGAAGCTCAGTGACATGCTGCTGAACCCGCGCACGGTCAGCGACGGCAAGCGGCGGATCATGATCGCGGTGTTGCTGGCCGGAGCGTCGACGTTGATGATCATTCCGCTGATCAATCAACTGTGGCTGATCATCGCGCTGCTGGCGGCGATGCGGGCGGCGGGCATGGCGGGCAGCGCGCTGAATTTCGCGCTGGTCACCGATCTGGTGCGCAACCGGAGCGATATCGGTAAGGTCACGAGTACGACGGTGATCGGCGGCAACACCTTCGGGCTCGCGGCGCCGATCGTGACGGGCTACGTGGTGCAGA
>JBEKGV010000501.1:0-4401 GCA_050012615.1 Acetobacteraceae bacterium
CGAATGTGGCGACAATTGACCATCCAAACCAGCTCGCCATTGTCACCACCCCGGCGCGCCGATGCAGGATCAGCGACGTGAACGCCACGTAAAACAGTATCTCGTGTTCCAGCGTCCACGCGACACCGAGCGGCGGCTCCAGGTGCTGAGGCACAAGAGCGAGCGACGCCGCCAGTCCGCTGAAATCAATATCGCGGAACGTCTCCGATACCGCGCCGGAGACTCCCAGCGCGGTGATCGCGATCGCGATACCGATCGCGACCCAGTAGGCCGGGTAGACGCGTACGAAGCGCTTCCACAGATAGACGCCCGCGGCTTCAGGCCGCCCGATATCGCCGGCATGCACCGTCGCGATGATGAAGCCGCTCAGTACGAAAAAGAAGTCAACTCCGGCGTGCCCGCCCCGAAAGACGCCGCCGAACGGGGCATATCCCATGTACTGAGGCAAGCCGAGAATCGTTCCGGAGTGCGCCAGAACCACCGCCATCGCGGCCACGCCTCGCGCGCCCTGGATCGTGGTCAGAAGTTCTGGCTGCGCACGGGCGGGCATGGCGATCCATTTGCCAGCCCAGGATTAAGAAATCCCCAAGACGCGGACATGGCGGCCACGGACTTCCCGGCGCCGTGACGCCGGGAGGCTCATTGCCGCCGCGCCGCGGCGATCACACCCGTTCAATCAGAGCCGCGATCCCCTGACCCACGCCGATACACATCGTCGCGATCGCGCGCTTCTTGCCGTACGTCTCCATCGCGTGCACCGCCGTCAGAGCCAGCCGCGCGCCCGACATTCCCAGCGGATGGCCGAGAGCAATCGCCCCGCCATGCATGTTCACATGCTCCGCGTCATCCGGCAGGCCAAGCTGCCGCAGCACCGCGATCCCCTGCGAGGCAAACGCCTCATTCAGTTCGATGACGTCGATCTCGTCGATCTTCATACCCAGTTTGCCGAGCAGCTTTTGCACCGCCGGCGCCGGACCGATCCCCATGATGCGCGGCGCCACACCGGCCGTCGCCATCGCGACAATCCTGGCACGAGGCGTCAGGCCATGCCGGCGCGCGGCGTCCTCGGACGCGATGATCAGCGCCGCCGCCCCGTCATTGACGCCCGAGGCATTGCCCGCCGTCACCGTCCCCGGCTCGCGGAACGGGGTGCGCAGCTTCGCCAGCATCTCCAGCGTCGTGTCGCCGCGGGGATGCTCGTCGGTATCGACCATGGTGTCGCCCTTGCGGCCCTTGATCGTGACCGGCGTGATTTCCTCGGCGAAGAAGCCCTTCTCCTGCGCCGCTTTCGCACGCATCTGACTGCGGTATGCGAACTTGTCCTGGTCAACCCGGGAGATCTGGAATTCCTCCGCCACGTTTTCACCGGTCTCCGGCATCGCATCGGTGCCGTACACCTTCTTCATCTGCGCGTTGACGAAACGCCAGCCGATCGTCGTGTCGTAAATCTCATTACTGCGAGAAAACGCCTCGGTTGCCTTCCCCATGACGAATGGCGCGCGGGTCATGCTCTCGACCCCTCCGGCCAGCATCAGGTCGGCTTCGCCTGTCTTGATCGCTCGCGCCGCCGTGCCGACCGCGTCGAGCCCGGAGCCGCACAGCCGGTTCACAGTCCCGCCCGGCACGGTCGCCGGCAGACCCGCCAGCAGTACCGCCATCCGGGCAACGTTGCGGTTGTCCTCTCCCGCCTGGTTGGCGCAGCCCATGATGCAATCGTCCAGTGCATCCCAATCGACCGAGGTATTGCGGGTCATCAGCGCCTTGATCGGCAGCGCCGCGAGGTCGTCCGTGCGGACGTCGCGCAACGCCCCGCCGTACCGGCCAATCGGCGTGCGGGTAAAGTCGCAGATATATGCCTCGGCCATGTCGGTTTGCTCCCAGCGCGTTTCCCCGGACTGTAATACGGGGCTTGGCGTGGGCCAAGATCGGTCGCTCGGCCAGTTGGCGGTCGCGGGTGTTTAACCTTCCCCCTTGCTGCACCGCGGCAGGTTTGTTGCCATTTACCCAGCGGTGATGCACTGTGGCCCTCCCGCGGTGTCTTCGCCGCGTCCCATTGGCATTCGAGACGACACGATGAACGAGGTTGTGAGACAAGGCCTGTATGATCCGCGCAACGAACACGACGCGTGCGGCGTCGGTTTCGTCGTGAACATCAAAGGCCGAAAATCTCACGAGATCATTTCCCAGGGCCTCAAAATCCTGGAAAATCTGGACCATCGCGGCGCGGTCGGAGCGGACCCGCTGATGGGCGACGGTGCCGGCTGCCTCATCCAGATGCCCGACG
Source organism: Acetobacteraceae bacterium (assembly GCA_050012615.1). Classification (GTDB taxonomy): domain Bacteria; phylum Pseudomonadota; class Alphaproteobacteria; order Acetobacterales; family Acetobacteraceae; genus Rhodopila. Next base: position 2,285 of record JBEKGV010000501.1, read on the forward strand.
GCCTCCTCAACGACTGGGCGCGCGCCGCGGGCAAGAGCCTGCCCAAACCGGGCCGCTACGCCGTCGCGATGTGCTTCCTGCCGCGCGACGAACAGGCCCGCCAGTACGCCATCGAGCGCATTGAGACCGTGGTCGCCCAGGAGCGGCAGATCATGGTGGGGTGGCGCGACGTGCCGACCGATCTGACCGGCCTCGGTGAGGCGGTGATCGAAAGCATGCCGGTCATTCGCCAGGCCATCGTCTCGGCCAACGCGCAAATCCGCGACCAGGACGCGTTTGAGCGAAAGATACTCGCGATCCGCAAGCAGATCCTGAACAACGTCCGAGCCATGGCAGACCGGAACGCCCTGCCCGGCCTGAGCGAACTGTATATGCCGTCGTTCTCCACCCGGACGGTCGTGTACAAAGGCCTGCTGCTCGCGACCCAGGTCGGCTCCTTCTATAAGGACCTGCAAAACCCGCTGACCCAGTCGGCTCTCGCTCTGGTGCATCAACGGTTTTCGACCAACACGTTCCCGTCCTGGCGGCTGGCGCATCCTTACCGGTTTCTGGCGCATAACGGCGAGATCAATACGGTTCGCGGCAACGTGAACTGGATGTACGCGCGGCGGCGTTCCATGGCCTCCGACCTGATCGGGCCGGATCTCGACAAGATGTGGCCGATCATTCCACACGGCCAGTCGGACACCGCGTGCATCGACAACGCGCTCGAGATCCTGGTCGCCGGCGGCTACTCGCTCGCGCACGCGATGATGATGCTCATCCCCGAGGCGTGGTCCGGCAATCCCCTGATGGATCCCGAGCGCAAGGCGTTCTACGAATATTACGCCGCCCTGATGGAGCCGTGGGACGGACCGGCGGCGATCGCTTTCACTGATGGCCGTCAGATCGGCGCCACGCTCGACCGCAACGGATTGCGGCCCGCGCGCTACATCATCACCGACGATGACCACGTGATCATGGCCTCCGAGGCCGGCGTCCTGCCGGTGCCCGAGGAACGCATTCTCCGTAAATGGCGCCTGCAGCCCGGCAAGATGTTGCTGATCGACCTGGAACAGGGCCGCATTATCGACGATGACGAGGTGAAGAAGCAGCTCGCGGCCGAGAACCCCTATGCCGAATGGCTGAAAGCCACGCAATTCAAGCTGGAAGACCTGCCCGATACCGATCAGCGCGGCCTCCCTCGGCCCAACGACCTCGCGGTACTGCATCAACAGCAGAATGCGTTCGGCTACACGCAGGAGGACATGCAGTTCTTCCTGGAGCCGATGGCGCGCGAGGGCGACGATCCGCTCGGATCGATGGGAACCGACACGCCGCTCGCGGTGCTCTCAGACAAGCCGAAGCTGCTGTACAACTACTTCAAGCAGAACTTCGCTCAGGTCACCAACCCGCCGATCGACCCGATCCGGGAAGAGTTGGTGATGTCGCTGGTGTCGATGATCGGCCCGCGGCCAAATTTATTGGGCCACCACGCCGGCAACCACTACCGGCTGGAGGTGACGCAACCAATCCTGACCAATGGCGACATCGATAAAATCCGCGACATCGAGACCCTCGCCGGAGGTGCCTTCCGCACCCAAACGATCGACACCACCTGGGCCGCCACCGAAGGCGCCGACGGCATGGAGCGTGCGCTCGAACGTGTCTGCCGCGAGGCGACGGATGCGGTTCTCGCCGACTACACAATTTTGATCCTGTCGGATCGCGCGGCCAGCGCGGATCGCATCCCCATTCCGGCTCTGCTCGCCACCGCCGCGACACATCATCATCTGATCCGGCAAGGGCTTCGCACCAGCACCGGTCTCGTGATCGAAACAGGCGAAGCGCGCGAAGTGCACCATTTCTGCGTGCTCGCCGGTTATGGCGCGGAAGCAATCAATCCGTACCTGGCGTTCGAGACGCTGGAGCAGATCAGAACGAAATCCAACCTCCCAATGTCTGCTTACGACGTTCGCAAGAATTACCTCAAAGCGTTGGACAAGGGCATCATGAAGGTGATGTCCAAGATGGGCATCTCCACTTACCATTCCTATTGCGGCGCACAGATTTTCGACGCGGTCGGATTGTCGTCGGCGTTCGTGGAGAAATGCTTCACCGGCACCGCGACGACAATC
>JBEKGV010000502.1:0-4396 GCA_050012615.1 Acetobacteraceae bacterium
CAGGATTTCGTCGACAGGTCGGGCGTTGGCGGTAACGATTACCTGTTCAAAACCATTCCGTCCGAGGTCGATATCGCCCGCGGCCTGATCCGGTTTCTCGCGGCCAAGAAAATAAAGACCGTCGCAGTGGTCGCCGAGACGGGAGCTTTCCCGCATGCCAACGCGATCGCGATGGCGAAAGCGGCGCGAGACGCGGACATGACCGTCACCGACGACGAAACGATCACTCCGGGCGAGACCGACTTCACAGCGCTTCTGGACAGGTTGAAAGCCGGCTCGCCGCAGGAATTGCTGATCATGCCGGGCTCATCAACCGTTGGCTTCTTCCGCGCGTATGAGGCTTTGGGCTGGAGGGTGCCGATAAGCGGCCGGTTCGATCTGGCAGCCGCGGTGGCCGCTGCCCCGGCGTTCGCCGACGCCGGCGGCCTCTCGAACGTGACCAGCATCGCGGTGTTCACGCCGCTGATCGACAGGCCGGAGGTACGGGATTTCGTGGCGTCCTACCAGGCGCATTATGGGCTAACGCCGACACAGCGGTCGTACTTTGTCTTTGAGGCGACGTATCTGGTGGTGGATGCGATCCGGCGAGCCAACTCGGACCAGCCGGCGGCGATCGAGACCGCTCTCAAGACCACGAAAATGTCCTCCCGACTGGGCGGCACGTATACGCCGGACGATCACAACCATGCGCATACGCCGCTGTTCATCGTTGGGCTGCGCGATGGCAAGCCCGCGGTCATCGCGACGGAATAAGCGGAGTCGGTCGGCGGTATCGGGCCGCATCGTCCGCACTCTCGTTGTGCCGTGAACGCCGCTTAAAGCGGCCTGAGCGCCACCGGTTGTGGAGACTGGCCCTTCCCGCGCCATTTGTCGCACCGCGGTAGTTCCTTGCACCTTGTCACCGTGCGGCCATATGGTACGGCATGAGCGAGCGGCATCATACCCGAGTCTTGATCATCGGCGCCGGCCCAGCGGGCTTCACGGCGGCGATTTATGCGTCCCGTGCCAACATGAACCCCATTCTGGTCGCCGGAATGCAGCCCGGCGGCCAACTCACCATAACGACGGATGTCGAAAATTACCCGGGCTTCGCGGACGTCATTCAGGGTCCTTGGCTGATGGAGCAAATGGAGGCGCAGGCGCGCCATGTTGGCACCATCATCCAGCATGACATCGTTACCGAAGTCGATTTCTCGCACCGGCCTTTCCGCTGTCTGGCCGACTCGGGCGACAGCTACACCGCCGACGCCGTCATCATCGCCACCGGTGCGCAGGCCCGTTGGCTGGGCCTCGAATCGGAGGACGCGCTGCAAGGGCGCGGCGTGTCGGCCTGCGCCACCTGCGACGGATTTTTCTATCGCGGCAAGTCCGTCGCCGTCATCGGCGGCGGCAATACGGCCGTCGAGGAAGCGTTGTATCTGACGCATCACGCGGAACACGTGACGCTCGTGCACCGCCGCGACTCGCTCCGCGCGGAGGCGATCCTGCAGGAGCGTCTGTTCGCGAACCGGAAAATATCCGTGGTGTGGAACAAAGTGGTCAAGGAAATCGTCGGCGGAGGTTCGCCCGAGGTCGTGACCGGATTGCGGCTGACCGACACCAGGACCGGGGACGACAGCGAACTCAGCGTGGACGGCGTGTTCATCGCCATCGGTCACACGCCGAACACCGGTGTGTTCCGCGGCCAGGTGACAATGGACAGAGACGGCTACATTCAGACCATGCCGGGAACCACGCGCACCTCCGTGCCTGGCGTGTTCGCGGCCGGAGATGTCCAGGACAAGATTTACCGGCAGGCGGTCACCGCCGCCGGCACTGGCTGCATGGCGGCGCTCGAGGCCGAGAAGTTTTTGGCGGAAGCCGAAACCTCCCCGGCACTCGTGGCGGAATAGATTCTTTCGACTCACCGCCACCGTCTGGCGGACGTCGCGCCGAATGAGAGTGGCCGGCGCCCGGGAACGACACGGCGCAGGGGAGAGGCTGAGACGATGGACTGGGACAAGCTACGCGTATTTCACGCGGTGGCCGAGGCGGGCAGCTTCACGCATGCCGGCGACACGCTGAACCTGAGCCAGTCCGCTGTCTCGCGTCAGATCTCCGCGCTGGAGGAGGCGTTGCAGGTGCCGCTGTTTCACCGGCACGCCCGCGGCCTGATCCTGACCGAGCAAGGCGAATCGCTGAACCGCACCGTCCGCGAGGTGTTCGCCAAACTGGCGATCACCGAGGCGTTGCTGACCGAAAGCAAGGAAAAGCCGGCCGGGCGGCTGAAGGTCACGACCACGCATGGGTTTGGCTCTCTGTGGCTTGCGCCCAGGCTGAACAGTTTCCTGGAAGCCTATCCCGAGGTGACGGTTCTGCTGTTGCTCGACGACGCCGAACTGGACCTCGCGATGCGCGAGGCGGACGTCGCGATCCGCATGCATGCGCCGAAGCAGCCGGATCTGATCCAACGGCATCTGATGACGATGCAGTGGCATATTTGCGCCTCTCCCGAGTATTTGAAAAAGCATGGAGTGCCGAAGCGGCCGGAGGAACTGGACGCCCACAGGTTGATCCTGTTCGGCAACCACCATCCGCCGGTGCCCGACATCAACTGGCTGGCGGAAGTCGGCCGGCGTCCGGGCAACCCACGCCGGGCAGTACTGGAGGTCAACAGCCTCAAGGCGGTACTGCTGGCGATCCGCTCGGGCACCGGCATTGGCGCGATCCCTGATTATGCGATGTCGGAGAACACTGACCTGGTGCGGATCATGACAGATCTGAAAGGGCCAAAAATTGACGTTTTCTTCGTTTATCCGGAGGAATTGCGGAATTCGAAGCGCGTGGCTGTCTTCCGGGATTTCCTGTTGGCCCGGCTGGCGGAGCTGCACTGATCGGCGCCGGGACGCGTGCAGCGCGCGGGGTCGCGTGCTTGTTCTGACCGTCTCATTGTCACAAGAATGTTACTGGGCTGCTCAAATGAACCGCATCACCGTGCCGCCATGCGCGTTCGGCATGGCGGCGTCCGGGTTTTGGCGATGGCCAGAATCGGCGTTTCGGAGGTAGAAAACTCGCACCGAATACGGCGGTGTCCCCAACAGGGCAAACTGAACAGTTTCCACGAAACCTGCTGATGACATCGTCAGAGTTCCAGCCCGAGCGGTTGGAAGGGGGTCTTTGGCCCCCGCGTCTCCCAGACGTGAAGCCTCCCTGTATACTTAGCCCCTGGCCTGATGGCCGGGGGCCTTTTCTGTCACGGGACTGGTAATCCGAGCGCCCGAAGCAAGGAACGATCCAGAACAGGTTTGTTTCCGGGCGGCCGCGGCAGATTGAGCCCCATCACATCATCGTACCCCCACAGGGCCCATCCGATCCCGTTCTCGTCGCATGTCTCCCGCACGAGACGCAGCCATGCGAGGCGGGCATCCGGATTGATCGCGACATTGGCGCCAAATTCGCCAGCCAGCAACGCGACCCCGTGACGCATGGCCCATGCGGCAGCCTCCTGAATGCGGCCGCGGACCCGGGCGGCATCCCAGCCGGTAGCGCACCAGAACAAGATCAACTCGCGCGTGGCCGTGTCGCGGGCGGTCCTTGCGACATCAGTGCAAGCTGGCTGGTCAGTCTCGGGAAACGGCAACCGCGCCAGGGCCTCACGGTCCAGGCCGGGGCGGTAAGCAGCGAGCGACGTCAGTTCGGCCGGATCGTAGAAATGGAAGCTATAGACGACGTTGGCATCCGCTTCAGGGCTGTCCACGTACGGCGTCAGAGCCAGCAGGCCACCGATGCTCCCCCAGTCGTGACCGCTCAGAATGATCGTGTCCTCGGGTAATGCCGCGCGGATTGTCGCTTGCAGGTCATGCTGCAGATGCCACCAGGCGGTGGGGTCGTCGTGAAAGACCGGTTCGTTCAGCACCTCGGGAAATGTCATCGCCGGCGCCAGGCCGCGCAGCGCGGGCGCGAGGTCGCGCCAGAACGCGGTGAACCGCATGCGATCGGCCGGATCAGTGTCGACGTTCCAGGCGACCGGATGCGGCGAAACGACCACCGCGAGGCCGTGGCTTTGCAACCGGCGAACCTGGTCGATGAACAAGCGTCGCATTGGCGGGCCGTCGAGAATGGCTGGATCGACCGCCAGGCGGACGAACGTGAAGCCCGCGCTCTTCAGGCCGGCCATCGCCGCATCGCTGAGCCACGCCCGCAACGCGACCGGATCGCGGCTGGAGGGATAACGGAACCAGCCGGTGATGTTGATGCCTCGGCGGAGAACGGCGGTCCGCTCGGGCGGCGGGGCGGCGAAAGGCACGGTGGGCCAGAGCAGAAGTGCCCAACGCAGCGCTACGAGGAACGCGGCAAGGGCGCGTCTTTTGCCACTTCTCTCGACATGGCTGGGCTTGACCCGGCCATCTTCCGAGGC
>JBEKGV010000503.1:0-4391 GCA_050012615.1 Acetobacteraceae bacterium
CCGGCGGAGCCAACGGTCTGCCGGGCATTCCACCGGCCGATCTGTTCGGCAAAAGTCTCGACAGCAGCGCCGACATGGTCATGTTGAGCGTAGGCGCCATGGTACTGGGATGTATCGCGTTTTGGCTGATCATGCGCGCGCCGTTTGGGCGGTTGCTCCGCGCGATCCGCGAGGACGAGCTGGCGGTCGCGGCCGCCGGCAAGAACGTGTTGCGCGCGAAAGTGTCGGCCGCCGCGATGGCGGGAGCGTTCGCCGGCAGCGCGGGAGGCTTGTACGCAACGTTCCTGAGTTTTATCGATCCGTCGTCGTTCGATCTCGACTCATCGATCCTGTTGCTGACGATGGTGGTCGTGGGAGGCGCGCGAACATTGGCCGGTTCGATCATTGGGCCGTTCCTGTTGCTGGCTTTACCGCAGGTGCTGACTTTGATCGACATTCCAACGACCGTGGCGGCGGCTGCTCGGCAACTGATCTATGGAGTGTTGCTGATCGCGTTCATGCTGTTTCGCCCTCAAGGTCTCGCGGGCGAAAAATTGTGAGCGAATACCTCAGCGCGATCGGGTTGGAGGTGAATTTTGGCGGCCTGAGGGCACTACAGGATTGCAGTTTCACGGTGGAAAAAGGGCGCATCACCTGCCTCGTTGGACCGAATGGCGCGGGCAAGACAACGATATTCAATGTCATCACCGGCTTTCTGCGTCCTGCGTCCGGGAGCGTTTCGTTTCAGGGAACATCGCTTGACGGAATGAAGCCGCAGGCGATCGTCGCGGCCGGGATCGCGCGGACATTTCAAAACCTGCGCCTGTTCGTCGACCTGACCGCGCTCGACAATGTCGTTGTCGCTCTGCCGGCACAGACGGGGGAGGAACCGCTGGCGGCACTCTTCCGGCCACTGCATGTCGCGCGCGCGCACACCGCGAGGCGCGAGGAGGCGATGCGGATTTTGGATCATGTCGGGTTGGCGGCGCGAGCCCGGGAATATGTGCGGAATTTATCCTATGGGGAGCAGAAGTTGCTGACGGTGGCGCGTGGATTAGCGACGGGAGCCGAGTTGCTGCTTTTGGATGAACCGGCCTCCGGGCTTTCCGCGAGTGCGTTGGAGCAGATCATGGTCCTGCTGCGGCGGTTGCAGACCGAAGGCAAGACGCTTTTGGTTGTTGAACACAACACGCGCGTCGTGCAGCAGATCGCCGACGAGGTATTGTTTTTGCATCAAGGGCATCTGATGGCGCGCGGGACGCCGGAGGAAATCATCAGCGATCCGGCGCTCGGGGAAATCTATTTCGGTGGTGCGATCTGATGGTTCTGCGATTGAGTGGGATCACAGCGGGTTATGGCACGAAAACGGTGATCTCGAGCCTGTCGTTCGCACTGGAACCTGGTCAGATTCTGGCGCTCCTGGGCCACAACGGTGCCGGAAAGACCACGACGTTACGGACCGTGATGGGATTGCTGCAGCCAAGGGAAGGTGACGTCGTATTTGATGGGCGTTCGATCAACGGGGTGGACGTCGCTGACCGTATCGCTCTGGGGCTGCGATTGCTGCCGGAAGGCCGCGGCATCTTTCCCGATCTTGGCGTCGCGGAAAATATCGATGTGGTCGCGGCCAGGAATGTCACCGCCGGCGCGATGTTCGGCATTCCGGATGTTTATCGGCTGTTCCCCGTACTGGCCGAACGTCGAGACATTCGCGCGGGCAGCCTGAGCGGTGGGCAGCAACAAATGCTTGCCTTGTCGCTGGCGATTTTGGGAACGCCGCGCTGTTTGCTGCTGGATGAACCATCGATCGGGCTCGCACCAAATTTGGTTGAGCGGATGTTTCAGCAGGTTCGGGAGGTCTGCAAGTCGCATGCGATGACAGCTGTGCTTGTGGAACAAAATGTCGCCGCGGCGATGCAGATCGCCGATCGGGTTGTTATCATGAACAATGGTCAGATCGTGTTTGACGGCAGCCCGGAGGAAGCCCGCGCGTCGAACTTCTGGCATTATTTTTAAAGCTTCCCGTCAGCGTCATCTATCATCCACGGGCGGGTTCGCCTGCACCGCCGGCCGCGCATTGAACGTTTCGTGCCACGCGGTGAGTTTCGGATGACCCTCTCGCCATGCCATCGCGGCAAACCGGAAATCCAGATACGACAGCGCCACGCCGATCGCCAGATGGCCCACGGTAAAGCCGCTCGCGTCGAGGGCTTCCGCTTCGTGTTCCAGGGCGTTCACGCTGGCCTTCAATTTCGCTCGCCATAAATCCTTGTGCGGCTCGCTTTGACGCTCAGGCGGGCGGAAGCCTTCGCCCAATAACGGCAGCGCGCAGTCGAGCATCCCCTGCCCCAGAGCATGGCGGCGCAAGGCTGTCAGCCTCCCGGGCCATGCGGATGGGTAGAGTTTCGGACCGGTGTGCAATGTGTCGAGGTATTCGATGATCACCGGCGAATCATAAATCACCGTGCCGTCAACCAGTTCCAATGTGGGGATCTTGCCAAGGGGATTGATCTTCATCAGCTCCGCATGCGGCGTCGTACCGCCCACGGTGGTGCGAACGGTGCGAATGCGATCCATCAGTCCCATCTCGTGCACCGCGATCATCACCTTCCTCACGTAGGGTGAACGAGGCGACCAGTGCAACGTCATCAATTCGGCCATGGGCTGAGCCTTCACGAAAACGGCGGCGAGGACTACTCTCCCGCCAGGGATGCAAGGGAGCGTTCACCATGAACTGGATCGAAGTCAACGGCACGAGTCTGCGTTACGAGCTCAGTGGCGCCGGCCCCTCCACCTTGGTGCTGATCCATGAGATGGGCGGCACGCTGGATAGCTGGGATCAGGGATTGAATGCGCTCAACAACAGCCGCGTCGTGTTGCGCTATGACACACGGGGCGCCGGGCTGTCGGAGAAGATCGGCGGCTCCATCACCTGGAACGATATGGCCGACGATCTGAAAGCGCTGTTGGACGCGCTGAACATCTCTGGCAAGGTGGCGCTGGCGGGCATTGCTGTCGGCGCGGCGATCGGCGTGCATTTCGCGGTTCGGTATCCCGATCGAGCCGCCGCGCTTGTCCTGCATGGACCGGCGACGGGTGTCTCGGCCGAACGGCGGCAGCAGACGCTGGAGCGTGCGGCCGCGGTCGAGGCCGGCGGCATGCGGGGCGTTGTCGAGACCAGCCTGGCGAACTCCTACCCGCCGGTGGTGCGCCACAGCGCCGACGTGTTTCGACAATTCCGCGCGCGCTGGCTGGCCAACGATCCGCGCGGTTTCGCCGCGATCAACCGCATGCTGGCGGCCGAAGACATCAGCCATGAACTCGCGAAGATCGATTGCCCCACTTTGGTCACCGCCGGCCGTCATGACACTTTGCGGCCGGCATCCTTGATCGAACCGATGTCGAAGCAAATTCCCGGCGCGCAATTTCTGGAGCTCAACACTGGCCATTTCGCCTCGGTTCAAACTCCCGGCACGATGTCGCAGGCGATCCATTATTTCTTACATGCCATCGGTCTTTAGCCCCACGGCAAGGGGGATGATGACATCGGTCCCATCCTGACGCATTCTGTCCGGGTTCCGATTTTTGAGGAGGGAATGCAATGGGAATGCTGGATGGCAAGGTTGCCGTCGTTACGGGGGCCGGCGGAGGGATTGGGCGCGCCACGGCGATAACCCTTGCCGCGAACGGCGCTCAGGTGGTGGTCAACGACGTCGGCGCGAGTGTGACCGGTGAAGGCCACGATGATGGCCCGGCGCACCGTGTCGTCGCCGAAATCACCCAGGCGAACGGCGCCGGGCGGGCGGTGGCGAATGGCGGCAGCGTGGCGAGCTGGGACGACGCTCAGGCCATGGTGAAGCAGGCGATCGACAGCTTCGGCCGCATCGACATGGTGGTGAACAACGCCGGCATTCTGCGCGATCGGATGTTCCATTACATGTCGCCGGAAGAATTCGATGCCGTGATAAAAGTGCATCTCTACGGCGCTTTCTATGTCAGCCGTGCGGCGGTCACGCATTTCCGTAAGCAAGAGAGCGGATGTTTCGTGCACATCACGTCCACCTCCGGCCTGATCGGCAGCGTGGGTCAGGTGAACTACGGCGCCGCTAAGCTGGGGATCGCCGGTCTGTCCCGCAACATCGCCATGGATATGCAACGGTATCACATCCGCTCGAACTGCATTGGTCCGCATGCGTTCAGCCGCATGATCGAAACGGTGCCCGGCCAGACCGAGGAACAGTTGAAGGCTCGCGCCGAGCGCACGCGTCCAGACCACATCGCGCAGTTGATCGCGTTTCTCGGAACCGACGCGGCGGCAAGTGTATCGGGGCAGATATTCGGTGTCCGAGGCAACGAGATTTACTTGTATAACCAGCCTCGTCCGATCCGCATCATGGCGCGGCCGGACGGCT
>JBEKGV010000504.1:0-4389 GCA_050012615.1 Acetobacteraceae bacterium
TTTTCCACGTTGACCGGAACGAACATCAGCGAACGCCAGACCGGCAGATCTTCGCGCATTCAAGCCTCCTTTATGACGCCTTCGGCGGCCAGCGCGTCGATGCGTGCGGCGGCAATACCGATGTCTAAGAGAACGGAACGTGAGTGCTGACCCAAACCCGGGGCCGGTAAACGGAACCGCCCAGGGGTGCCGGACAGCCGGGGAATGATGTTGTGCATGAGCACTGATCCGGCTTCGTCGTCCGGGGCCTCGACCAGCACGCCGCGGCCATGGACATGCGGGTCCTCGAGCAACTGGTCGATTTCGTAGATGGGGGTCGCCGTGACCTCGGCCGCTTCGAAGATCGCCATGTTCTCCGCCAGCGTTCGCGCGGCGATGAATTCGCCGACCGCGGCGTCGCAGGCGTCGATATTGCGCACGCGATCGGTGTTTGTGCGGAACCTGGGATCTTCGATCATCTCCGGTTTGCCGATGGCGCGGAACACACGCTCCGCCATCGCCTGGATGGAAGCCGAGATCGCGATGAAGCGGTTGTCGCTGGTCTCATAGACATTCCTGGGCGAGGTGGTCAGCGACCGGCTGCCGGTTCGCCGCGGTTTCTCGCCGCTGACCTTGTAGATCGCCGCGTCGGGACCCAGAACGGAGATCATCGGCTCGAGCAACGGCAGATCGATGACCTGGCCTTTGCCGCCGCGCTCCACCACGCGCAGCGCCACCATGATCGCGTAAGCTCCATAAAGACCCGAGATCATGTCGGCCATCGCGAGAGGCGGCAACACGGGAGGGCGATCCGCGAACCCGTTTTTGGAGGCGAAACCGGACATCGCCTCCACCAGCGTTCCGAAGCCGGGACGATCGCGATAGGGGCCGTCCTGACCGAACCCGGTGATCCGCACGATGATCAATCCTGGATTGCGCCGATGCAGTTCCTCCGGCCCAAATCCCATTTCCTCCAACGTTCCCGGGCGGAAATTCTCGATCAGCACATGCGAGGTGGCCAGCAGATCGTGCAGCACGTCCTTGCCGGACTGGGGCCGCAAATTCAGCGCGAGGCTCTTTTTATTGCGGGCATAGACCTTCCAGTGGAGCGACAGGCCTTTGACCCGCCAGGCGCGCAGCGGATCGCCGACTTTCGGATCCTCGATCTTGATCACTTCCGCGCCCTGATCGGCGAGTTGAAGACTGACCATGTTGCCGGCGACAAGGCGCGACAGATCGACAACGCGGAGGCCGGCCAGAGGAACGGGCGCGGTAGGGTCGAATTCAACGCGTGGGATCATCGTGTTGGCTCGACGCGTGGGATCATCGTGTCGCCTCGACGCGTGGGATCATCATGCTTGCACCCCCGAACAGGCTATCACTGCGGCAGACACGCCTTGGCCGCAAGCCTGCCAGGTGTTCGCGGCATTGGCTGGCGGCGCTCGCGCGAAACGCCACGCTTGCATCCTGTCACGCGGCCGTGTACGAATTTCCAATTGAGAGTAGTTCGCATTTGCAGACCGGGAAACCGACCCATGTTCGTCAGTTTGATCATTGTTTTCCGGGAGGTCATGGAGGCCGGACTGATCGTCGGTATCGTCCTGGCCGCCACCAAAGGGGTCGCGCGCAGGGGACGTTGGATCGCCGGAGGGGTCGCGGCGGGTGTGACCGGGGCAAGCCTGGTGGCCGCGTTCGCCACTGTCCTGTTCGATGCCTTCCAAGGCGCGGGTCAGGAAGTGTTCACTGCGGCGATCCTGATATTCGCTGTCGTTATGCTGACCTGGCACGTCGGGTGGATGTCCCACCACGGCCGCACCATCGCGGCGGAACTCCACAAGGTTGGCGACGCCGTGCGGCTCGGCCACCGCTCCCTCGCCGCATTGGCCTGCGTCGTCGCTGTCGCCGTCATGCGGGAGGGGTCGGAGGTCGTGCTGTTCCTGTTCGGGATCGCCGCCGCTTCGGACACTGCGCCGTTGTCGCTGGCGATTGGCGGTGTGGGCGGACTGATCGCGGCGTCTCTCGTCTCCTGGCTGCTTTATCGAGGATTGGTCGCCATTCCGCTGCGCCACCTGTTCAACGTGACCAACGGGCTGATCGCGTTGCTCGCGGCTGGCATGGCCGGGCAGGCAGCGTCGGTGCTGCACAGCGCGGATCTGCTGCCCGGCTGGGGCGAGCAGCTGTGGAACACCAGCGCGATCCTGGCCGATGACAGCTTCCTGGGCCGCAGCCTCCACGCGCTGGTAGGGTATTCGGCCCGTCCGAGCGGAATCCAGCTCGCGGCCTGGGTTGGCACGATGGTGATGTTGGTGACGTTGTCCCGCGTCGTGGGCCGTCCCAAACGGCCGCGCCCCCTCGCCGTCGCCACCGTGTTGTTGGCCGGATTCCTGGGTCTCGCCACGCAGGCGAGGGCCGACGACACGCTGCAGTTGGAGTTTCGTCAGCATCGCTTCATCCCGAACCGCATTACGGTGCCCGCCAACGTGAAATTTCGTTTGATGGTGAAGAACAGCGACGATACCGCCGATGAGTTCGAGAGCGTCGATTTGAACCGTGAGAAATTGGTGGCGCCCGGCCAGACCATCACGGTGTTCCTCGGTCCGCTCTCACCCGGTGAATACAAATTCTTCGGCGACTTTCATCAGGATACCGCTCAAGGCGTAATGGTCGCCAAGTGAGGCGCCTGATCTGTGCCGCGGCATCGGCGCTGGTGTCGCTTACACCGCTCGCGGCTGACGCAGACTTCCACGTGGTTTCGCCTTACGAGATTGACCTTGGCGAGATCGAGATCGAGCACAACGGCGACGCTGTGTTCGATCGCCGGCCGGATCAGCGTGGGGCGACCAGCTACACGACTGAGCTCGGCACCGGGCTGACGCCGTGGTGGCACAGTGAACTCGAACTTGGCTTCGATCGGGATCCGGGAGCCAGCCAGCCCACGCTGCTGACTCAGGCGGTGTGGGAAAACATGATTCAGGTCACCGAGCCGGGCGAGCAATTCGTCGATGCCGGAATTTATTTCGAGTACGGCCAATCGTTGACGCGCGGCCGCGCCGCCGGCCCGAACGAAATCACCTTCGGCCCAGTGATCGCGAAGGACATAGGCCGAACGGTTCAAACGATAAACCTGTTCTTCACGCGGCAGCTGGGACCGGATCAGACCAGCGAAGGCCTCGATTTCAGCTACGTCTGGCAAAACCGCTGGAACATCTGGGCGCCGTTTTCGCCGGCCATCGAGGTGTATGGCGATACCGGCGTTCTCGGCTCGACGCCGCGCTTTTCGCAACAGCAACTTCTCGTTGGCCCGGTTGGGGTAGGTGCACTGAAACTCAATGACCTCGGTCTCGGCCATGCGGGCAATCTGAAATACGAGGTCGGCTGGCTGTTCGGTGCCACGCCGGCCACCGCTCATGGCGTCCTGCGGTGGCGGCTTGAGTTGGAGATTCCGTTCTGAAGGCGACTCGATCCAGGCCTGTGCGCGGGCTCAGGAATGAAAGGCAATCTGCTCCAGGGGCGTTACCGGTGCAGGCAGCATCCCGCCCGGGCCGACAGTCAGAGCCGCCACATGCGCCGATCCCGCCGCGAACGTCACGCTGAACAGATCCTGGGCCGTCACCTTCTGTGCGTCGGTCGCGATCACTTCGAGGCTGATCGTTCCACTCGCTGAACTCGGAACAGAGCCATAAAATTCGTCTGAGGTCGCGTCGAAGTGCAGCCAGGACGTGACGTTGGGCCCGCTCACCTCATAGGCCGCGAAGGTCATTTTCAAGCCGAGAGCGTCAGTGAAAGTGTTGGACGGCAATACCAAAGTCACCGCCTTCCCGTCAGTCCAGGTTTGGTTCGGTGTCGGATCGATCACGGTAATCGCTGGTTTGGGGGGCGCGACCACCACATTGAAACTCTCCGACGCGGCCAGCCCGCTACTGTCGGTCGCTGTCACCTTGATGCCCAGAGTTTCCGCGGTTGACGGTGCGGTGCCGGAGAATGTTTTGGTCGTCGCATTGAATGTAAGCCAACTCGGCAGCGCCTGGCCGTTTGCCAGTGAAGCGGTGTAGGCGAGGGTCTCACCCTGAGGATCGGTGAAGGTGTTCGCGGGGAGCGCCAGCGAAACCGCCTTGCCCTCGGTCCATGCCTGACCCGGCGTTTGAACGTTGATTACGGGTGCCCCAAACACGACGGACGAGAATGTATCGGTTGCCGAGAACCCGCTGGTGTCGGTGGCGGTCACGACGATACTCAAAGTCTGCGCCGACGTTGGAGCCGTACCGGTGAACGAGTCGGTTGTCGCATTAAAGACAAGCCAGGCCGGAAGCGTTTGCCCATTCGACAGTTTCGCGCTGTAACTCAGCGTCTCACCTTGAGGATCGACGAACGTGGAAGCGCCCAGAGCCAGTGAGATCACAGAGCCTTCCG
>JBEKGV010000504.1:4400-7941 GCA_050012615.1 Acetobacteraceae bacterium
CATATTTGATTCGGCGTTTGGATGTGCAGCACCGGCGGCGATAAGGGAGGCGCCGTGATGGTCATATTCAGTGAATCCCAGTCTCCCCAGTAAGTGCCGTTGTAGGCTCGCACTTCCAGCGTATCGGTCGTCGCGGTCGAACCGGCGAGCAGTGAAATGGAGGCCAGCGACGCCGCGGTCAAAGCGGACGCCGCTGAATAATCACCATACGCGACACCGTTGAGCATCAGAGAGTCGGTGGATGCCGTGTCATAAACCTGCCATTCGGTGATCGTATTGTTCGCCGGATCCATGGCTGTGAACAACGAACCCAGAGACACTGAAGTGCGGAAACCGAGACTTCCTGACGCAACGATATCTGAGACGATCGGCGTGTCCAGCTCGTAGATGACCACCGACGTAGCCGAGACACCAGCCCATTCCTGCGACGCCAGATGCGGCGCCGCGACAATGATGTCGTCGGCCGAACCGTCATTCGCCAGGTTCGTCACCTGGCCAGAGCCATTCACGAAAGTGGCATTGTCCACCAGCATGGCCGTGGCGCCGGATCCGGATACGCACGTGGTGATATGGCCACCACCGCCCGCGGTTCCGATCACGATAACCTCGCCCTCTTGGACCAGTGATTCCCAGTTGCCTGTCTGACCGGCGGGACCGTTGAAGGCGACGATCCATTCGCCGTTTGCCTGGCCGGGCAGCCCGACCAACGTGCTTTGTACCGGCAGAGACGCACCTGCCTCGGCCGAGATGGTGCTTGCCAACACCCAGCAACCGTCCTCGTTCCAGGCCTGACCGACAAAGCTGTCGGCGACCGCCGCGATCGAGTCAGGTGTCGCCTGCACGGGCACGATTCCGGTTGCCCCGGGACGCGTGACGACTGTCGCACTGCCAACGTAACCCGAGGGATCCACCTGCATCATATCGTATGCATTGGTCGCGTAGGCGGTGGCCAAACTGAGATTGTTGGTGGTGAACACGGAAAGATTGGTCACGTCGTCCAAACTGCCGGACGAGTTATAGGTCAGTTGGTCGAAGTAACCGTAAGTACTGTTGTAGTACCGTCCTGTCGACGCCTGATACGTGAAGACTATACCGGTACCGCGTCCATCGCCGCCGAGACTGCTGAGGCTCAGTGTATGGCCATTGCCCGACAGGGTGCCCGTCGCGCCGCTGGCACCGGCCGTATATTCATTCCGATCGAGCACGCTCAGCACGAGATAGGTCGGGTCGCTGCTCGCGGCGGTCACGGTGAACATTTGCGAAAGGTCGATCGAATCCGCTGTCGGATCGACGAACGCGTGCTTATTTGCGACGATAGACATAACTGACCTTTCGGGAGGCGCGACGGGTCGCACAGGGGCAGACGCGCCCGAGAGACACGCGCAACGACCCGTTAACGATCGTTGAACCAGCAGATCGGATTCGCGCCGTGGTACGCGGCGGCCCAATTCGACTGCGATCGACCATAGATCGAGAGAATTAATGAACCGTTAACGGGAACAGACCAGAAATCTTCGGCCTGGTATCACGGGAATTCGTTAACGCAGTTCCTCGGGAACCGCTGCCAATCGTCGTTCGCGTAGCCATGTTCCTACAGCCGGATCGGCGGTGATCACACAGAACGGGATCGCCAACACCAATCCTATCGCGAATGGTGCCGCCCATGCCACTGCTGTCCACCCCGACCGGACGAAACAGGCGAATACCACTAAGCCAATGATCGTTTGCGGCCATAGCAGATGTGCCGCTTCGGTCCAGGAGATGCCGCGATCGCTTCGGTTCTGTGGTGTCCATGCGGCGCGCAATCCCAAAGCGATACGCACCATGGCGATGGTCTTGGCCACCACATTGATCGCGTCGAGCAACAGCGTGAATACCGTCTCCAGTGTGATGCCAATCAAAATGCGTACTGGCCGGCCATAAAGCATGCGTTTCTCACGTGAAAACAGCACTTCCAGATAGCCCGTCAGCTTCGGGGCATAGAGTGCGCCAGCCCAGATCAGCGTTGCCGCCAACGCCGGTCCGAATGGAAAGGGAGAGGTGGTGTCGGTGGCCGCCGCCCAGGCCGCGGCGAGCAAAAACGCGAGGTAGAATGGCGGCGTGGCGAAAAGCAGAATCGCCTGCATCAGTTGCCAGCGTCCCATCGGTCGCAATCCCGGCATTCTCAACAAATGGCGATATTCGAAATTCCCCGCCAGCCAGCGCAGTTCTCGCCGCATGAACTCCGGCAGAGCGGGCGGATTGGCTTCGTACGAACCGTCTTCCTCCGCAAGCAATCGGATCCCCCAGCCGGCGCCGCGCAGCATCGCCGCCTCCACCTGGTCGTGGGAGAGAATGTGGGAGCCGTTCGGCAGCAGCGGCAGCCGGCAATGCTCCCGGAATGGCGTGATCCGAACGACGGCGTTGTGGCCCCAGTAGACGCTCGCGTCGCCTTGCCACCAGGACAGAGCGGTGGCCCAGGTTCGCATGCCGGCTCGCATGCCGAACTGGAAAAGGCGAGGAAAGGCCGATGAGGCAGGCAACCCAACCGTCAGATGCTGGATAATGCCCAGGGAAGGGTTGTCTCGCATGGCGGTGACAAGCCGCAGGACAGCCGCCGGGGTCATGTCGGAGTCGGCGTCCAGGATGAGCATCAGTTCGAAGCCATCGGCGAGGCGCTCCAGGAAATCCATGACATTGCCGGCTTTGAAGCCGCTGTTGTCAGGACGCCGCCGGTAATGGATGCGATCGGGAAATCTGTCGTTGGTGCGAAACGAGGCCATCGCTCGTTCTTCCGCGAAGACGGCAGCAGGATCGTTGGTGTCAGAGAGCACGAATAGGGTGAACGCATGCCCAACTCCCAACGCGTCCAGCCGCTCCAGAAGGCGACCCGCCGACGGCAGAACCAACGCCATGTCCTCGTTCCGCACGGTGAGCGCTATGGCTGTCAGCGGCAGCGCGCCATCGATCCCAACCGACGGGAGCACGACCGGTCGAGACAGTCTGAGGACAAAGCCAATGAGGCCGTTCGCCGCGCAAAATCCCACCCAGGGTGCCGCTCCGAGACAGCTCAGCATCATCACGGCCTTCGCGACCGTCCAGCCGCCGGGCGCCAGCGTGAGGAACATCGCAGTGGCCAGGCACAGGAACACAATGAACACGATCAAAATGACGGTCAGAACGCGAAGCGGCATGGCGGCGAGGATCCTGATAGGCGCGCGGTCCATACCAGTTGCGTGTATGAATGGCCTCCTCCGGCATGGTGTTCATGCTGGGACAGATGGTCCGCTCAGGCCGTACCGTGACGAGCAAGGGGGGTGACTGGGCCGAGCCTTTGGAAGTGCCCACTGTTTCGTTCCCGCCTGGCGAACCCCGGTCACCGTGATATAAGGCGGCCTTGAACTCGCCGCCGGAGGTCTGATATCGGCGCGTCCCCCGGCGGACTTGCAAAGCCATCCCGCCTCGGACTCTCTGGTCCATCCCCGACCGAACGCAACAAGGAACGCCGTGACCGAACTGCAACCCGCCCGCGGCACGCATGACCTGATAGGCGAAGACCAGC
>JBEKGV010000505.1:0-4383 GCA_050012615.1 Acetobacteraceae bacterium
GTCGTTCGCTACGCGGATCCATTGCAATTGCTACACGATTTGCGGGCAGCGGGAGAGACAAACGCGTTCCGCGCGCGGGCGCGGACCGTACCGCCAGCGGAACTGTTTCCCTCGGCCCTGGAAGGAATGCGAGAGGCGGATGGGCGGGTACCGGTGACGATGAGGCTGGCGATGATGACGGGATGGGTAGCGAGGCCATAGCCCGGGGGGAACGATGCGCCAGAACCGCGCCCGGTTCGACTCGCGGAAGTAAAAATCGACGCGTTATACCAACCGGCGAATAGACTGACTCTTGCCATTGTCGTCATGGCCCGGACGAGCCGGGCCATGACGGATTTGAAAAGCCGTACGTCAATCTTTCGGCCGATTGGTATTAGCCGCTGTGCTCGGGAAAGCCTGACGAATCCCGGCCAGGTCGTGAGCGTTCCCGAACCGCTCACGCCCCCAAATAAAGTTCCCTGACAATATCGTTGTTGTTCAGGTCCTCGGCCGACGTGCCCTCGAACTCAATTTGTCCATGGACGATGACGTACCCGCGATCGGCGATCCGGATCGCCTGGATAAAATTCTGTTCCGCCATCAATACCGATAGCTGAAACCCGTCCTTCAATGCCTTGATGCTGTCGATGGTTCGCGCCACCAGTAAGGGCGCCAGTCCGACGCTCGGTTCATCGATCAACAGCAGCTTCGGCGCCGACATCAAAGCCCGCGCCAGAGCCAGCATCTGCTGCTCGCCCCCGCTCATGGAGCCGGCGAGCTGCCGGCGCCGTTCCGCTAGTCTCGGGAATAATTCGAAACAAAAAGCCAGGTTGCGGTCGATCAAGGGTCGGGCGGATTTTCGGAAGGCGCCCATCAGCAGGTTTTCCGTCACCGTCAGCCGGGGAAACAACCGCCGCCCCTCGGGCACGAACCCGATCCCCAGATCGACGATGTCCTCGGTCGTCATACCCACCAGATTGAACCGCGCACCGTCGATCACAGCATCGATCGAGCCGGCGGATGGCCGCACCATCCCCATGACACACTTCATGAGAGTCGACTTGCCGTTGCCGTTCGTCCCCAACAACGCCACCGTCTCGCCTTCTCGCACGTCCAGGGTCACACCGTGCAGCACGCTGACAGCGCCATACCCGGCGTTCAGACCGGCGATGCTGAGACTAGCTGCCAAGATACGCCGCCACGACGTCGTCGCGCCGTACCACGTCGCGTGGGTCGCCATCGGCGATCTTGCGTCCCGCGACCAGGACGACGAGCCGCTGAGAAAATGACAACACGGCGCGCATGATGTGCTCGATCAGAATGATGGTGATATTTTGCTCCTCATTCAGCCGGATCAGCAAAGCCAGAATGTCATCCACTTCGCCATGCGACAAACCCGCCATCGCCTCATCCGCGATCAACAACCTTGGATCGGCTGCCATGGCACGGGCGAGTTCAAGCTTGCGCATTTCTATCTGCGTGAGGTCTTTCGGCAGCCGCGCCGCTTTGTCGGCCAGTCCAACCATCTCCAACAATGCCGTGCAGCGCCTGTCGACATCAGAACCACCGCCGCCAAGGCGGGTGTGCACGGCATACAAAATCGGAATCCGCAAATTCTCCGCCAGCGTCAGCGTGCCGAACGGGCGGGGCAATTGGAATGTTCGCGAGAGCCCGAGCCGCGTCCGCTGATGCGCTGACGTCCCATCCAGGACTTTGCCCTCAAAGCGGACGGACCCGGATTCGTTTCGCAGCGTGCCGCAGAGGCAATTCACCAGCGTGCTTTTGCCCGAGCCGTTCGGACCGATCAGGCCGACTCTCTCACCATGCGCCACCTCGAGTTCGATATCGGCCAGCGCCACGAATCCGCCAAAGCGCTTGCCCAGTCCGGATACCTGCAACATGGGGGCGGCGCTCATTTCCGGAACCATCCGAGGATGCCTTTCGGCGCCGCCACCACGAACACCACGAGCATGACGCCCACGATCAGCAACGACCACGCCGATGAGATCGTGACCGTCGCCACCTGCTGCAATGTGCCCAACAGGATCGCACCCAGGATCGGGCCCAGCCAACTGGAGGTGCCGCCAATGAGCGGCATGGCGATCGTGTTAACTGCGTAACTGAGGCTGAACGCCGACGCGGGGTCGAGATAAGTCACATAATAGGGCAGCGGTGCCCCTGCCATGCCCATGAATCCGCCGGACAGTCCCGTCGCGATCAACTTAAGCCGAAGGGTAGGCACGCCCGATGCCTCGGCCGCGAGTTCATCGTCGCGAATCGCGGCGAAACCATACCCGAGACGCGACTTTTCGATTGCCCGCGCCACTCCCACAGACAGCACGCACAGCCCCAGCATCATCAGGAACAGATATTGGATGTAATCGATCCCAAGATATGGAACGGTCGCGGGACGAATAATATAGGCTCCACGGGAGCCTCCGACAAAAGCCCAGTTGGTGACGAAGGTTTGCACCACGACGGCCATTGCGAGGGTCGCGATCGAAAAGAACGTGCCGCGCAACCGCAACGTCAAATATCCGGTGCCGACGCCGACCAGACCGGAAACGATACCACCGATCGCCATCATCATGATCAGCGGCAGATTTGTCAGTTTATGCAGCACGACCGTACTATACGCACCCAGAGCAATGAACGCGGGGATGCCGAAGTTCACGTACCCGGTGTAACCTCCAAGGATGTTCCATGCCGTTGCCAATACGATGTATTGCAGCACGACATAGCCCGCGAAGTAGAAATACGCGTTGTCGACCAGCCGCGCGCAGACGAACGTCAGCAGCGCGGCCACGATCAGCCACAGAACAAAAATCGGATTCTTCACTTACGCTCGCCCAAAGATACCACTGGGCCTGATCGCCAGCGTCAGCAACAGGAATCCGAACGCCACCGCCGGAGCCCATGAGGGACCGAAAAACGTGGCGGTCATGTTCTCCATGATCCCAAGGATGATCGCCGCGACCAGCGTGCCAGCGAAACTGCCCATCCCGCCAAGCACGCAAATCGCGAAAATTCGGCCGATATAATCGCGCCCGACCGAAGGTTCGATCGGCTGGATGATGATCAGGATCGCACCCGCCACCGAGGCCGTGGCGATCGAAAGACCGAAGGCGATCCGCTTGATCCGGCTCGGATCCGCCGCCATCAATCTCAAAGCCAGCGGATCCTGGGCTACCGCCTGCACCGCCCGGCCAATGAAGGTGCGCGACAGATAAAGCTGCAAGGCGCCAATCATCGCGATCGAAACCAGTGCCGGCACGAGCAGCCGCAGCGGCAAATCGATGACCCCGACGTGGAGCGTCGGACCAATATAAGCGGCCTCGACCAGACGATAATCGACACCGAATATCAGTACCAGTCCGACCTCGGTGATGAACAACAGGCCGAAAAAGAACGACAGGCCGCGGAGAGCGGTATCGCCTCGGCGTTCGAACGATACATCGTACACGTGGTAGATGGCGACGCCGAGAAAATAGAACGCCGGCATGGCGACGATCGACACGAGGATCGGATCGAAGCCGAAATTGGCATTGAAGATATAGGCGATATAAGATCCCAGAAGAATGAACGCAGGGTGCGCGATATTGACGATGTCAAGCATCCCGAATGAGATGGAAACACCGATCGTGACGGCGGCGTAGAAACCTCCGAGCAACAAGCCGGAGACCAGAGCGTTGCCCCAAAGATCGAAGGATAGGTCCATGATTCGCACTTATGACGTTTCCTGCGGCGCAATGTGGCCGATGGCGCGGTTAATGGCCAGGGGGGTTTGGCGGGGGGTTTGACGGGGGGTTTGGCGGCGAGGTCCACAGGGGTTGCTCTCTTAATGCCGCTCCCCTTGAATGCGCCGAACCAGAATGCGCCGAACCTGAACATGGAGGAAATCGCCGGTGGCCAATCTCGCGGGAAAAATCGCCTGGATCACCGGTGCCGGCAGCGGCATTGGCGAGGCCGCCGCCATGGCGCTCGCGGAGGATGGCGCCACCGTCATTCTGACCGGCCGCACGCGCGAAAAGCTGGATGACGTAGCCCGCCGCATCCACAATGCCGCCGGCCAGGCACACGTGCAGCCAGCCGACCTCACCGACAAAGATCAGGTCCGTCGCGTTGGCGCCTATATCGCGAAGACATTCAACCGCCTGGACATCCTGGTTAACAACGCCGGCGTGAACATCGTCGACCGCCATTGGGACAAGCTGACGCCCGAGAGCATCGACACGATGGTGCATGGCAACCTCTCCGCGGCACTTTATTGCGTCACCGTCGCGTTGCCGTTCATGCGTTCGCAACAGGATGGGCTGATCATTCACACCGCCTCGATGGCGGGGCGTTTCATCGGCGGCGTCAGCGGTCCGATTTATGTCGCCGCCAAGCACGGGATCGTCGCCA
>JBEKGV010000506.1:0-4374 GCA_050012615.1 Acetobacteraceae bacterium
TGGGATGGCGGATGACGCTGTAGATGCCGCTGGTAAGCAATTTATGCCCAGGTTGGATGGCGACCAGGCCGCTGAAGCGATTGCCAAGGACGTAGACCGGCCAGAGCCGCAAGGCGCTGCCGAGAAAGAATACGACGACTCCGATCCATCGAACGGCATCACCGTCGATGGCCCAAATTTCGTTTCGGTCGGTGTAAGCAGGCAGCCACCCATTCAACAGCCCTAGCACCGTGAACGCCACCAGGACCCACCGATTGCCTCGATCCTCGCGCTCACCTGGGCTGATATTTCCGCCGGCGAAGAGTGCCGCGATGCAGACAATAACGTAGGCTGCGGTGAGCCCGATCAGCGCATCGTGGGAGAAGAATGCCGCGAAGCCTCCCCAGCCGAGGATGGCAAGGCCGAGGTAAAGGGCGCTGCTTACGCCGACCATCGCCGCTCGGGCCGTAGGGGTCATGGTTTGGCTCATATGTTGGTCGAGATGGTACGGGTCAACTACCGACTGTGGCCATGCTTCGTTGCACTTTCCGCCGCATTCCTCATAATAAACACAGCGACACGCCGCGTGATCATGGAAAGGATCCCGGCAGCGGGCAATCCGCCAGGCTTGTTTCGTGATGGGCCTGTGTCGCGGGACACCATTTGCGATGCGGTGTTGGTTCAGGCGGCCCAGAGATCCCCCGATCGGGTCGGGGGAGGGCCATGACGGATTTCAAGGATCAGTTGCCGGTGAGAACTCCGGCGGCTCCACCAACTGCCTCGCGTTCGCGTTCCAGCAGGGCTTTCTTGCGCGCCACGCCCCAGCGGTAGCCGGTCAGAGTCCCGTCGCGGCCGATCACACGATGACATGGTACGGCCAGCGCGACAGGGTTCGACGCACAGGATCTCGCCACAGCCCGAACTGCCTTGGGGCGCTCAATCAGCCGAGCCAACTCTCCATAGGTGCGGGTCTCGCCCAACGGAATTTGGCACAACGTGCGCCAGACGCGCTGCTGGAAGACGGTGCCTCGAAGGTCAAGCGGCAGGTCGAGCGCCTGTTTCGGTTCCTCCAGAAAGGCCAGCACCGCGCGCACGATCTCCTGTAATCCGCTATCGTCGGCGGCGATTCGCGCGCGCGGGAAGCGCTGCCGCAAATCGCTCATCAGCGCATCGTCCGGCTCTGCGAAGCCGAGGAAGCAGACGCCTTTGTCGGTCGCTCCTATGAGCAGCCGGCCGAAGGGACAGTCGGCGGAGGCGGTGCGAATTAGCTCGCCTTCTCCACCGCGCCGAGCCGCGCCCGGCGTCATGCCCAGAATGGCGCCGGTTTTCTCATACACGCGGCTTTCCGAGCCAAACCCGGCCTCGGCTACCGCGTCGGCCACTCGGGTGCCGTTGGCCAAAGCCGTCTGCAAGCGCCGCGCCCGGACACCCTCGGCGTAGCCGCGGGGCGTCACGCCAGTATGGTCGCGGAACATGCGCAGGAAGTGGAAGCGCGAATATCCTGAGCGAGTGGCGAGAGCGTCCAGCGAGGGCATTGTCTCGGCCGCATCGATGCTTGCGCATGCATCGCTCACCACCGATTGGGCGATACGCGCGCGGTCGCCTTTCGGGTCGCAGCGCTTGCAGGCCCGGAAGCCCGCGGCTTCGGCCTGGCTCGGTGTCCGGAAGAACCGGACGTTCTTGCGCAGTGGCCGCGGGGATGGGCAGGCCGGGCGGCAATAAACGCCCATGGTTGTGACAGCGTAGAGGAAGTCTCCCGCCTGCCGGGTGAGAACCGTTTGCCAGAGAGAATCCTCCGGCATCCGGTCGATGATGAGTGTGTCGTTCATGGCCGTAATCTGGGCTTCGCCCTCCGGTGCCGCCATCCGGTGATTGCGCTGGCTATTGCCGTCATCGGTACATGGGACGTGGCGGTCCAGAATTGGCGTTACTGGAGCACGATCTCAACCCGCCGGTTTTTCAGTTCTTCCACACCAGGGCCGGTTGGGACGGCAAGATTGGTGTTTCCTCGTGCCTGGACGGTAATTTCGTCCTTGGCGACGCCATCGCGCACAAGCGCCGCCGCCACCGCCTTCGCCCGCCGCTCGGGCAGCGCCTGATTGGGGGGCGCATTGCCTGGGGTGTCGGTGTGACCAGTAACCTCGATCCGGGTGGCCTGGTTTTGGGTGGACGCCGCCGCGGCATCCTTCACGATCGCAAGATCTCGGTCAGTGAGTGTCGCTTTATTGGGATCGAACGACACCTGATAGGTCTGAGTATGCGGTGGTGTCGACGATGCCGGAGACGCGGCCTGGTTCGCGGCGGTCACGGCCGGGGGTGGCGGCGTATTGAACGCATAGCGCACGCCGAGCATCACGGCCTGATTGAACTGGTTATGAAACTTGGTCTCCCCCGCCAGTGGCGGCGCGCCAGCACCGAACGAGCTCACTCCACTGAATTTGGCGCCCCCAAATATGTCGATGATACGATAATCGAGGGTGATCGACAGACCTGGCATGTTTGGGATCGGAAAAGAGGCGCCTCCGATGACCTGTGCGGCGAATCCGCCGTCGTCGCCGCTCGCCGAGTAGGAGAATGGTCGGTTGGTCTGCGACAACACAAACCCATTCAGATGCGTCGATTGATAGCCAACGCCGAGCCCGAGATAGGGATAGATGTAGGGCGAACCGACATCCATATCGAACAGCGCATTCGTCATTAGCCCCCAGTTCTGTATCGATCCTGATGCAGTAGCGGGAAACGGCGTGCCGACGACGCCAAAGATGTTGCTTCGGCCATACGTTCCCTCCACCTCGAAGCGCCAACCGTCGCCGAGCGCGTAACCGACGCTGACCTGGCCGTCGTAGCCAAGTGCCTCTCGGATGTCGAAATCGTCCCCGAACAGACCGGGCGTGAGCGATGTGGTTTTCGTCGGGAACGGCGCTCTCAGGCCCGCGCCGCCGCCGATGTAGATTCCCTGGATCGGTTGCGCCCGCGCGGCCACGCAGATGATGCACAGGACCAATGCGAGGATGATCGACCGAAGCCTCATGCTTCCTGCTCCCTTTGACCGCTCAGCGAGGGCGCCGGCCGGCCGTAGGCATAACGGAACGAATGCAAGGTGACGAGCAGGGCCGTTCATGATATCCGCGCGATTTTCACTACGCAGCGTCTGATGACGGTAGCCACGCAAACATTTTTCCCGCGTGAGCATCTGCCGCTCCGGCTTCGACGAAAAAGGAGGCGCCCGAAAGCGCCCCCCTGTTTCATCCCAGTAACTCAGTCAGATCAGTGGAAGACAATTTCCACCCGGCGGTTTTGCGGTTCGCGAACACCCGGGCCCGTCGGCACGAGAAGCTTCGTGTCGCCATAAGCGTGCATGGAGATAACGTTTTGCGGCACGCCGTCACGGACCAACTCGGCCGCGACAGTACGAGCGCGGCGCTCGGATAGCCCTTGGTTGTAAGCCGGTGTGCCCGACGTGTCGGTATTTCCGTCGACATCGATGCGGGTGTACGAGGTGTGCGTCGAGTAATCCGCTGCCTCATGAACGATCCCGGCGGCACGCGCCGTCAGGTCGTATTTGTCCCAGTCAAAGAACACGAGGAAGGTCTTCGCGCCAATTTCCGCGACCGGCGTCGGCGGCGGAGCCGGCGGCGCGACTCCGAAGTTGTAACGCAGGCCGATCAGGACACTGTGATTGAAGTCGTTGGTCGAGGTGAGAGTGCCGCCGACGGTGCCGGCTCCGACGTTGACGGCCGCAGGATACGACCGATTTCCGGCGAGGCCCATGAAGCGATATTCAGCGGTAAAAGCGAGGCCTGGAGCACTGGCGATCGGAAAGGCGGCGCCAAGGATCGCCTGATAAGCGAAGCTGCCCTTGTTGTTGTTGGGCGCGTGGAAAACGCCGGAAACGTAATCGTTGCTCTCGTACACCTGCTGGTAGCCGACACCGACGCCTACATAAGGCTGGACCATCGGCACGAGGCCCACGAAGTCGTACAGCGCATTGACCATCCCGCCGGTTTTTTGCTCCAGACCACCGCAAGAAACGGCGCCCGTGCAGGCGGAGTTTTTGAATTTGTTATTCCGGTAGTCGCCCTCAATCTCCGCGCGGAGCCCATTGCCGAAGCCCCAGCCCAAATCGACGACGGCCGCCGGACCAATGGAGGAATCGATTTTCCCGGTTGCCGATGCGTGGGGGATCGCGAGCGTGAAGCTCTCTTGCTGAAGGAAGTTAACACCCAGGCCACCTCCAACATACAGGCCTGTCACGGGCTGAGCATTTGCGGCGGCCAACGGCAGAGCAAACAGGGCCGAGGCCAGCAGTGCACTCCGGAGCTTCATTCTTCTTCTCCTGGTTGAAAGTAGAGCGGCGGTTCGCGCGGTCATTCACCTACCAACAATAACTACGCG
>JBEKGV010000507.1:0-7387 GCA_050012615.1 Acetobacteraceae bacterium
GGCTGGTGCGGCTGAAAAAGGACCTGCAACAGGTCCGGCGCACCCGCGGCCTGCACCGTAGTGCCCGCAAGCGCGTGCCATTTCCGGTGGTCGCTCTGGTTGGCTACACCAATGCCGGGAAATCGACGCTGTTCAATGCATTGACCGGCTCAGCAGTGGTAGCGCGCGATCAGTTGTTCGCGACGTTGGATCCCACGATGCGCGGCCTGATCCTGCCGTCCGGCCGGCGCATCATCTTGTCAGATACGGTAGGATTCATCAGCGAACTGCCGCACGAGCTGGTGGAGGCGTTCCGCGCCACGCTGGAAGAAGTGTCCGAGGCCGACATCATCCTGCACGTCCGGGACGCCGCGCATCCTGATACCGCGTCCCAGCAGGTCGATGTACTGGGCGTTCTGGCTGAGATGGAGCGGGACGGCACTCTCGATCCCACCTGGCCATCGCGGGTGATCGAAGTCCTGAACAAGGCCGATCTTCTGGGCGGGGTCGATGCGATGTCGGTGCGGCCTGGCGTGGTTGCCGTGTCTGCGATCACCGGGGAAGGCCTTGTCGCTTTGACCGAAGCGATCGACCGGAAAATCGCCGGCAGCCTGGAAACCGCCGACTATGACATCGAGCCGTCGGACGGAGCGCGCCTCGCGTGGCTGTACCGGCACGGTGAGGTGGTGGACCGCCTGGACAACGCGGAGGCGGTGCACGTCACCGTCCGTTTATCGCAAGCCGATCGGGCCCGGTTCGAGAGCCGGGCATGAAGCTTGCCGAACTGAGCACCGTCGCGGCATTGCTGCGCGACGCCGCGCGAGCCGAGGTCATGCCGCGATTTCGCAATCTCGCCGAGGGCGCGGTGAAGATGAAGACCGGGCCGCTCGATCTCGTGACCGAGGCGGACGAGGCCGCCGAGACGCGGATCACCGAAGGACTGCGGCGGGAATTCCCAGGCTGTGTCGTGATCGGCGAGGAAGCCGCCAGTGCCAGGCCTGAGTTGCTGAAGGATCTGGCTGGGGCCGATCTGGCGTTTGTCGTCGATCCGGTCGACGGGACGGCGAATTTCGCGGCCGGTCTCCCCTTGTTCGGCGTGATGGCGGCGGCGTTCCGCCGTGGGGAGATTGTTGGCGCGGTGATCCATGATCCGGTCGGCGATGACACCGCGATGGCGCTGCGCGGGGAAGGGGCCTGGATCGAGACACCGGATCAGAAGCGGCGGGACATGCATGTCGCTGTGTCGGTTCCGGCCGCCCAAATGGGCGGCAACGTTTCCTGGCGCTTCATGCCGGAACCCGTCCGGTCCGAGGTCTGCGCGCGATTGCCTCGGCTGGCCGCGTGCTGGGATTACCGGTGCTCGGCGCATGCGTATCGCATGACTGCCGCGGGGCACGGGCACTTCCTGTTCTATTATCGCCTTTACCCCTGGGACCATGCGCCAGGCTGGCTTCTGCATCGCGAGGCCGGCGGCTATTCGGCGCGGTTCGACGGCAGGCCCTATGACCCCACCGACGTTTATAGCGGCCTGATTTGCGCACCCGACCGCGATGGTTGGGAGGCTGTGCGGGCCGCGTTGCTGGAGCGAGGCAGGCCGGAATGATCCCAAACGGTGTCATGCCAGGGCTTAACCCGGTGTCATCCTCGGGCTTGACCCTACGTCATGGGCGGCCGTGACCCGGCGTCATCCTCGGGCTTGACCCGACGTCATCCTCGGGCTTGACCTAACGTCATCCTCAGGCTTGACCTGACGTCATCCTCAGGCTTGATGACGTCATCCTCGGGCTTGACCCGACGTCATCCTCGGGCTTGACCCGAGGATCAGTCGCCGCACAGTGTCTGAATTGAACCTACATAGAACGTGCGGCCACTGATCCTCGGGTCAAGCCCTTGGATGACCATTCCGGCGGCCTACCTGTCCGGCGGTTTCGCGCCGACGAAGATCAGAACCTCCTCTGGACGCGTGGCGGGAACAGAAGACGCACCGGCGGAACGGGGAAACTGCTGCCAGGGAATCGGCGGCTCCGTCGGGATGCCGCAATAATGCAGAATAGATGACATCTGGACAGCACCCTGAGGCTGATCGTTACTTCCAGGCGCCTCGGCCATCGCCAATCGCATGCCGGTGAACGTCGATTTGAGGGCGCTCCCGAACGTGACCGGCACGCCTGCCTTGCCGAAAACATCACGTAGCGCGGCAGCGTATTCCCCAGACTCCTGGTCGGGTTCAAATCGCAGGATCACCGGAGATTTAAATTCCCCGAGACGTCCGAGTAGACAACCGCGCTGCTCAGGTGTGATCTGGCGAGTGCCCGGCGGGGATCGATCTTCCGTACGATCGGACTTGCTGCCCGCGAGGCCCAATCGAAGCTCGGCGGCTTCTTTTTCGAGGCCGGCGGCGCGTTCTTCCGATGTCGCCGCGCGTGAGTGGAGAATAGCGACCTGCTCTTCAAAGTCCTGATCTTTGATGCGGGTCCCCCACATCAGGACAAGTACACCCAGTGCCGTGATGCCGGCACCGACGATCGACAGGCGCCATCCCCATGAATAAAATTTATTCGCGGTATCCAGAGAAAGGTCGAAGAAGCTCATATTCCTCTCCCGTTATAATTTTCTTCGTCACGGCAAGCACCAGTACTCACCATCGTGAAAGCGCGAATCATGGTCGTTACACCGTCATGGCCGGGCCGGACCCCATAGGGGCCAATTTAAGGTCGGGGACCGCCATTTCTCTCGTCATGGCCGGGCTCGACCCGGCCATGACGCACGAATTGAAGGTGCGCCCCCTGACTTAGGCGACGCCTACTAATTATCGCTTCAGCCGGGCTCTCCTCCGTTCGTCATCACCGGGCTTGACCCGGTGATCTGTTCCAGCACGTTGCCGCGAGAGATCA
Source organism: Acetobacteraceae bacterium (assembly GCA_050012615.1). Taxonomy (GTDB): domain Bacteria; phylum Pseudomonadota; class Alphaproteobacteria; order Acetobacterales; family Acetobacteraceae; genus Rhodopila. The sequence continues at coordinate 2,874 of JBEKGV010000507.1, forward strand.
CCGGGTCAAGCCCGGTGAAGACGAGGAGCAGTACGCGTCCCTCGACTCGCTTATTGTTGGGCGCCGCCCTTAGCGCCTGTAGGACGGGGGCCGACCATGACGCGGGGATGTGTTGCATTTCAACAATTCAATAGCATGTGCCCCCGAGTCGGCCAAAGCGGGCACCCATCGCGAACTTCAGCTTCAATCCCCGTCGCGCCCGCGCCCGGCGGGTTGGGGCAGCGGAAACCACACGCGAACCGTCGTGCCCCTGCCTTCCTCGCTCTCGATCAGCAACTGCCCGCGATGGCGGCTGACGATGTGCTTGACGATCGCGAGCCCGAGCCCGGTACCGCCGGCGGCGCGCGAACGGCCTTTGTCCACGCGATAAAACCGCTCCGTGACCCGGGGAATGTCGGCGCGGGGAATGCCGGGTCCCTCATCCGCCACCGCGAGGACCACGCCCGATCGCGACGGCCATGCCCCGCCGGGCCTGGCGAGCGAAGTGGTCAATCTTACCGTGCCACCCTCCTTGCCATACTTCACCGCGTTATCCAGCAGGTTCTGCGAGACCTGAGCGATCTGGTCGGCGTCGCCGATGATCGGCGGCGTGTCCGGCGCCAGCTCAACCGAAATCCGCGTCCCGCCCCCCGCCAGCCTCGGTTCGTACCCCGCGACAATCCTGGGCAGCAGTGCCGCGAGATCCACCGTGTCGGATGGCGCCTGATGCTCCACCATCTCGATCCGCGACAGACTGAGCAAATCGTCGATCAGCCGGTTCATCCGCGCGCCTTGCTCGGCCATGATCGCGAGGAAGCGTTTGCGTGCCGGCGGATCGTCCTCGGCGGCGCCTTGCAGGGTTTCGGTGAAGCCAATCAGCGACGCGAGCGGCGTGCGCAACTCATGACTGACGTTGGCGACGAAATCGGCGTGCGACCGTTCGGCGCTGTGTTCCCGCGTGCGATCGGACAGCACCACCACGGCACGGCCGCCATCCTGCAGCGGTGGATTCATCGGCACGACCATCGCGCGCAACTCTCGGACGATTGGGCCCGCGATCGTCAGATCGGCGGCTTTCGTCTGGCCTTCGCCGATCGCCTGATCGAGGGCGGCGCGCAGGTCCGGGTGGCGCAGAACCGCCGGCAGATCCGACCCGAAGATGGCCTCCGCCGCCGGGTTGCGCCGACTGACCGTCCGATCCTGGCGAAGTACGACGAGAGCGTCCGGCAAACGCTCCAGGATCAGCGTATCGGCTCGCCGCTCCCGTTCAATCCGCGCGGTCCGCGCGGCGAGGTGTCGCGACAGGCGCGCGATCTCAAGGCCCAGTGGCTCCATCAGGGCGAGACTGACGGCCTCGCTCGCGGGACCACCGACGTTATCGGCCTCCATTTCATGTACGGCGGCGGTCAGGAGGTCCAGATCGCGAGCCCAGATCAAGACGAATGCGGCGGTTGACAGCATCGTGACGCCGATCGCGATGGCGGCGGCGAACGGCGTTGCCAGACCGGCGAACGCCATGGCTTCTGTCAGCGCCGCTCGCCTTTCCCACAAATCCCGGTACCACGCTAATCTGGGTGCGACCTGATCGGCGAGCATGCGATGCCGGCTCACCATGCGGCGGGCGTTGGAGCCCAGTTGGAGGGCAAGGTCGGGGATTGCCGCCAGGCGGAGGAAGTGACGGTGGAACTCGTCGGGATCGTTGAAGATCAGACCCGTTTCGCCGTGTACGATACTGTTGCCATACACCACCGAACTGGCGAGCGCGGCGACCCGGCAGGCGCCGGCTTCGATGAATTTCAAATCGGATTTGGCCCGGTTGAATGGCGTATCGTCGAGCGGCATGAGCGAGATTTCCGAGGTGCCGAGCAAATCCATATAGGTGTCGTAATCGCACAACGGCGTGAAACTTTTATTTGTCGTCTGCAGCGCCTGGAAAAATCCCTCGTCGTGCACGACGCGGAACCGCAGCCTGTCGCGTGCACGCGCCGCGACCGCGTTGATCGCCCCCATGAGAGGGCGCCAGTCGAGTTCACGATTGAGCGCGCCAAAGAACACCGTGAGGACGCGCGGGTCGGTGAAGTTGCGAATATCGGGCAATGTCGCGATCGCGTTCGGGAACAGCGCCAGCTCCGGGTTACGCGCGCGGAGCAGACCGGCTAGTTCCCGGGTGGTTGTCTGCACCGCGTGCACGCCGCGAAACGACACCAATGCAGGGTCGTTCATGCCGCGCAGGAAGTCCGGGTGGTCGTCGAACTCGGTGACGACGAGCCAGCCTTTGTCGATCAGGTTGTTGATGACGCGTTGACCTTCGGCGCCGAACAGGGCCGGCCGATGCATGATGAAAATCCGCGGAACCTCATCGTCAGCGGCGATCGGGTTCCCGAGTTGGTCGAATTCCGGTGGGTTCGTCGCCGCCGCGAACTGAGTCACGACCGATGGATCGGACGCCATCGCCGCCAACGGGTGGATGACGCGCAGGTGGGACACACCGCCCACCGGCCGCAGCATGTCGCCGGCGATGATGAGGCGCCTCGGCGGTGTCCGCCGCACGCGCCAAATATATCCCTGGGGCAGGGCAGTTCGGGCGTAATCGGCCGGGTCGATGCCCAGATTGCGCAGCGCCGGAGTCATCGCCTCGACGAATGTTCGCCCGGATGGTGTGTCGGGGACCCATGGCTGAACGTCCACCGGCACGAGTCCAGAGGCTCGCAGGCCACGCGGCAGGCTTTCAAGGCCGAACCAACGCCGGTGGCGGAGGTCCGGCAGGTCCGACTCCTCATCGTCGAACGTGGCGTGCAACAGGCGTTCGGTCAGGCTCCAATGTTCCACATTCGGCACGAAAATCAGCATCATGCCATCGGGGGACAAGGCTTCGGCATGGCGGCGGAGCACGGCGAAGGGGTCGGGCAAATACTCGAGAACGGCACTGTAGACAATGCAGTCGATGCCGTCCGGGGTCGGGAACGGCAGTGGCCCGGTTCGCGCGTCGGCCACGATGCATTCGTCGTAATGGGCACACGCTGCCGCCACCATGTCCAGGTCGCTGTCGATCGCCAGCAGGCGCGCGTTGGGGTTCAGCCGCCGGTAGGAGGCCCCAAGCTCACCTGTCCCGCAACCGACATCCAGGACAACCCGGGCACTGAGCGGAATGAGCCGTGACAGGTCGGGCACGGGCGGCATCAGCGGCAAAAACTCCAGAGCGATGACGACGCCGCGGGATCAGGCTGTCAGGCCGGCGAGGAGGGCGTGGTACGCGGGAATCGCCCGCCGGTGCAAGGGCGCCGGACGATTTGGGGTTTGCCGGTGGGGAGGGTGACTATTGACGCTGGTCGTAAATGCGAATGCTGTTGCGGTCCAATTCGCGGTCGATGCGTAACTGTTCGACCGGCGTGACGTGTCCGTCGTGCAGTGCTTCGTCGCGCCTCAGTTGCTGGCTGACCCGGGCATCAACCGCCGCGTCCCGGCGCGCCTGCGAGGGTGCTATCTGTCCGTGAGCCACGCCGGCGGCGATGCGGCTCTGCTGGGTCGCCAACCGTTGATTGATCCCGTTGACCCGCGGGTGACCCTCGATCTCGGCCAGCGCGCTGGAAGCAACGCACAAACTTAAAAGGGAGCCCCAGGCGAATGTCGCGATACGGCGGACCATGACCGGCTCCTGTTGGCGCGGCGAGCGGCGGGATCATATGCCTTTGGCAATGAACTTCGCGCATCCGCGGATAAAAACGATTGATGCGAAAGCGGTTGGACGAAAGAAAATTCGATGGAGTCATGTAACAGAAATAAGGTTACGACTTCCTTACGTATCGGACGAGTGGCCTTAAGCCGTGACTCAAATGTTACCCGTCGTGGCCGGCCTGACCTGGCGACGGTGAGAGGACAGCAACGCCGGTCAACATTTAATTCCGTCGGTATCAGATCGCGATCAGCCCGATCAGATCCTCCTCCAGCACGGCGCAGGTGAGCTTCCCGCCCATGCCCGCACCTGTATCGAGGCCGATCCGATTGTCGGTCCGCACCACGGCGGGACCTGAGGAATGGCCATGGACCACGATCGCTCCAAGCGGCTGATCGGTCCAAAGGAACGGCTGGCGAATGCTGACAAGGTCTTCCAGCGTTTGCGCCTCGAACGCCACGCCGGGCCGGACCCCGGCGTGTACGAACAAATAATCGCCTTCCCGGTGCATGCGCTTCAAGGTACGCAGGAAAGCGATATGATCTGGCGGTAGCGCTGCCTCCCATTGTTCGCGCGGCAGGTCCGGGTCGAGCGACCAGCTTCGCAGCGCCGCCTTGCCGCCGGCCCACAGCCAGTCGGTCGCCGCCGCGCGGTCGCCGTCGAGTGCGTCGAGCAGCATCCGCTCGTGATCGCCGAGCAGATTGATCGTGGGGATCAACGGCGCGGCCGACACCAGAAGTTCGATGACACCGGCGCTGTCCGGCCCGTGATCGATATAATCGCCCAGGTGAATTAAAAGCGGTGCGGGAACCGGGCGGGCGGCGAGGTCGAGGACGATCTCGGCATGCAATTGTTCCAGCTG
>JBEKGV010000508.1:0-4363 GCA_050012615.1 Acetobacteraceae bacterium
GCACACGACCCCAGCGATGGCAACCGGAAACCAAAAGGTCAGGGATTGCCGCGGCGTGACGAAGCCGCCGGAGCGTGATCGGCCTGACCAGTACCCAGAAGCGTTGAAGCGCGACCGATCCCCGCGTCATGGCGGGATCAGGCCCAGGGGCAGGGTCAGGCCCAGGGACAGGGACAGGGTCAGGCCCAGGGTCAGGCCCAGGGTCAGGCCCAGGGTCAGGCCAAGACGGTGTAACGACCATGACGCGCGCTCTCGCGATGGTGAATACTGGTCGACAAGGGCGAATCACGCTCTCAAATGGAGGATCGTCAGAGCATGGTTGCTTCAACCTGAAGCGCCCATTCCCTAAGTCACGCGACGATGCCCTTCGCGCGCAACGGCCAGTCCAACCGCTCGAGTGCCTCGCGCCATAACAGAAAGTCGCAGCGCTCAATGGCGTAGGCTGGATTTGGAGCGACCCGCCGCTCACCCCAAACGCGCAGGACCCGGGCGTGAACCAGGTCGATGCGCCGCCGACGATAGAGAGCATCGAGACAGCGGACGACATCGTCGGGCTCACACGGCCGGCTTATCATCCCCTGGTTCGCGGTGTAGCGGGCGCCGTCCCGCCGCGCGCGCAGCGCCGACATGGTCCAAAGCCAGGCTTCCTCGGCCGTGTGAAACGGTTGCATGGCCGGCTGTATCCACGCCTGCGCCGCCCGGCCCGGCGCCCCATCTGATGCCCCATCTGGCGCCCCATCTGGCACCCCTCTGGGGGTGACCCCATCACGAACCCTCATGTCTCCACCGGCATGGCTCACCGCAATGTATGATTGAGTTATATTCGACGTTACTAAACCATAGGTTGCATACCATGGCAAGACCGAAATGTCATTTTTCCTATTCCAATTGGCCGCGATTCTTAGGACAATGGGCCTTGACGTTTGGAGCGCACGGACCTGCTACAGTCCGGTTTTTCTGACATCATAAAGGGTCGTTCGGGCGTTCGCGGCACAGGCTGGGGTGGTGTGGTCATGAAACACGAAGACATATGGCGCGCGATCGATGCGCTCGCGGCCGAAAGCGGGTTGTCCGCGTCCGGGCTGGCCAAGAAATCAGGGCTCGATCCGACCACCTTCAATCGCTCCAAACGCCGCACTCCCGATGGGCATGAGCGGTGGCCCGGCACCGAAAGCGTCTCCAAGATCCTCAACGCGACCGGCGCCAGTCTTGAATCCTTCACCGCTCTGATCACCGGAACGCGGGCGCTGTCCCCCGGAGCGGTGCAGCGGATGGTGCACCGGCGCATCCCGCTGATCGGCTTCGCGCAGGCCGGCGGCTCGGGATTTTTCGACGACGGCGGCTATCCCGTCGGCGGAAGCTGGGACGAAGTCAGCCTGCCCGAAATCCCCGATCCAAATGCCTATGCCCTGGAAATCAGCGGTGACTCGATGGAGCCGGTCTACCGCGACGGCGATCAGGTCATCGTCTCCCCCGCCTCTCCCATCCGCCGCGGCGACCGCGTCGTCGTGCGCACCTTGAAAGGTGAGGTCATGGCCAAGCAACTGGCACGGCAATCGGCCCGCCGTATCGAACTGAAAAGCCTCAATCCCGCGCATCCCGACTACAGTTTCGACCTGCGCGAGGTCACCTGGATGCATCGGATCATCTGGGCCAGCCAATAAGGCCTGGACAGGACCGGTCCGCCGTCGAACACTCCCATGGAAACCACGAGGTGTCCCATGGCGCGGCTTCGCTGGATCGTTTTCGCTTGCTGCCTGTTGGCCGTGATGGCGCCGGCCCGAACATCGCCGGCCCAAATATCTCCGGCCGCCGGCTCCGAGGACGTGGATCTCGCGCTGGTGCTGGTCACCGACGTCTCGCGCAGCATCGACGACAGCGAATTCGCGCTGGAGAAGGACGGTTACGCGGCAGCCTTCAACAGCGATCAGGTGCTCTCCGCCATCAAATCCGGGCCGCTCGGCGCGATCGCGGTCGCCTATGTCGAGTTCGCCAGCGGTTTCGAAGTAAAGACGGTGCTGGACTGGACATTGATCCGGGATTCCACTTCAGCCAAAGCGTTCATCGAAAAACTGACCGCCGCGCCGCGATCGTTCTGGGGCCGCACCGCGATCAGCGCGGGCATCGACCACGCGGTCGGTATGCTGACCGAGAGCGGCTACAACGCCACGCGCCGGACGATCGACGTTTGCGGCGACGGCACCAACAACGCGGGACGCGAGGTCTCGGCGGCGCGCGACGACGCGATAGCGGCGAGCATCACGATCAATGGCCTCGCCATCATCAACGAACACCCGGTGTCGTGGACCTTCGCGCACGTCCAGCCACCCGGCGGCCTGCCGAATTACTACCGGGAAAATGTGACCGGCGGGCCGGGCAGCTTTGTGTTGGAGGTTCGGGATTTCAAGAGTTTTGGCGATGCGATGACCCGAAAACTGGTGGCGGAGATCGCCAGCCGTCCAGTGCCGTCGAAGCCAGTACCTTTGCAGCCGGCACCATCGAAGTTCGCGGACGAGGTTCCGGATCACCTCCGCTGACTATCCTCGACGCCGATCGAACCGTGGAGCGAACCACCGATGGAACTGCGAAACCTGGGCCAATCCGGCCTGCGAGTGTCAACCATCGGCCTCGGCTGCAACAATTTCGGCGGCCGCATCGGTCTCGAGGAAACCCGCGCCGTCATCCATAAGGCGATCGATCTCGGCATCACTTTATTCGATACTTCTGACACCTACGGCGAACGCGGCGGCTCGGAAACCGAGATGGGCCAGGTGCTCGGCGACCGGCGCAAGGACATCGTCCTCGCCACTAAATTCGGCAATCCCATGGACGATATCGGCGTCAAACTGGGCGGCGCCCGCCGCTATATCATGACCGCGGTCGAGGACAGTTTGCGCCGCCTGCGTACCGATTGGATCGACCTGTATCAAATCCACAGTTTCGATCCGCGCACGCCGATCGAGGAGACGTTGCGAACGTTGGACGATCTCGTGCGGCAAGGCAAGGTGCGCTACATCGGCTGCTCCAACTTTCCCGCGTGGCGCGTGACCGAAGCGCACTGGACCGCGCGGAGCCATGGGCTGAACCGGTTCGTTTCTTGCCAGGACGAATATTCATTGGTTTTCCGCTCCCCCGAGGCCGAGCTCATGCCCGCCGCGCGCGCCGCCGGCATGGGAATGCTGCCCTATTTTCCCCTCGCGAGCGGGCTCCTGACCGGGAAATATCGCCGCAACGCCCCGATGCCGCCGGGCACGCGGCTCGCCGGCACCCAACGCCTCGCCGACCGCTACCTGACCGGCCGCAATTGGGTCATCGCGGAACAACTCGCCGACTTCGTGGAAGCGCGGGGCCGGACCTTGCTGGAACTGGCGTTTTCCTGGCTGCTGTCGCGTGAGCCGGTGACCAGCGTGATCGCCGGCGCGACGCGGCCGGAGCAGCTTGAGCAAAACGTCAGGGCCGGTGAATGGAAACTGACGGCGGAGGATCTGGCCGCGGTCAACGGCATCACGGGGGTGTGACGGACTTGTGTGCTCTGATTGGCGTGCTCCGACTGGCGTCCCCGGCAGGCCGGCGGCGACCGGTCGTCGCGCGCGTCTGGCGGTCACCCGCGCGCATGTCCACCGCCCGAACGGGGTAGTGCGCCGCGGACGACCCGAAAGCGCTTGCGAATGCGCTCGACCCCGAGGCATTTTCCCGGCCATGAGCATGACCACGAAGCAGGGCAGCGAACCTGAGCCAATCGCCCCCGCGGCGTCTGCCGTTCAGTCATCTCCGGCGCCACCGGCCGCCGCTCAACCCCCGTCCGCCCTGGCGGCCGCCGAAACGCTCGATCAGATCCTGGCCCGCGCGCAGGCGGCAGCCCAGTCGAAGCGGCTGAACGAGGCGGCCGGGATCTGCGAGGACGTGCTCGCCGCCCACCCCGACTACCCGGCCGCCCTCGCCCTGCTCGGCATCGTCACGGCGATGAAGAACGATCACGAGCGCGCCATCGAGTTGCTGCGCAAGGCGATCTCGCTGCGGCCCGGCGTCCCCAGTTGGTACGCGCACCTCAGTTCGATGTGCCGGGCCACCTACCGGTTGGAGGAGGCGGTGGCGGCCGGCCAGGAATCGATCCGGCTCGACCCCAACAACGCCGATCACCTCGTCAACTTGTCGCTGGTCTTCGTCGACGTCGATGAGCGGGACCGCGCGATCGCCTGCCTCCTCCGCGCCCTCGGCCTCAGGCACGACCACGCCGACGGTCATCTGGCGATGGGGCAAATTCTGCTCGCGCGGCGCGACTTCCAGCCCGGTTGGGCCGAGTATGAGTGGCGCAATCAGACCGAGGCCGGCAAGTCGACGATGCCGGCGATCACCTCGGCGC
>JBEKGV010000509.1:0-4346 GCA_050012615.1 Acetobacteraceae bacterium
TGGCGGTGGCCTGGCCGATCATGGAACAGGATGTCATCTTGTCCGACAAGGACCATAGGCTGCCGCGGTTCAGGGACTGCGAGACGTGGTTCTGACGGGCAGTGCGGCAAATCAAGGCGGAAACATACCGTTCGTCTCAAATTGACACGTCGGGCAACAATATAATTTTTTGTCGGCACTATATATACACACGCGCCTTCCTGTGCTACTTCCGTGGGTGATATCCAGTATTTGAGCGGCATCATGATGGTAAAATGTTACATTTCGTCGGAATTTTTGTTTAGATTCCGGTTATTTTTCCCGCGCCGCGTTGGCGCAACGGGCCCGTCGCTGCCGGGTACAGTCCCCCGTACCGGGCAACCCGATACGGCCGACCTCCAGTACTAAGGGGAATACAGCGATGTCTCATCCCGCGCTCAATGCGCTCATCAAAGCACCACAGACAATTCGGATGATGATCGCCGACCCGACGGAATTCTGGATCAAAGTCCAAAGCGAAATTCGGGAACTGCCGGAGCCCAGACTGCCTCCGTGCCCATATGTCACGGACCCTGACTGGAGAGCCCGTCTTCATGCTTATCTCGGTCTGGCCACGCCATGCGAGATCGCCGCCGAAATAAAGCCGATATGGCAGGACGTTCTGGAGCTCATGAGCAGGCGGGGCGTAAAGGCGGGGCCACAAACCTATGTTGGATCGAATGATGGCGATCCGGCCTTCATCGACGCGGTCTGGTGTCTCGCCCGGCACCTCAATGCGCGAAAAATCGTCGAGACCGGGGTCGCCCATGGCGTCACCTCGCGCTTTCTGTTGGAGGCGCTGTCGCGCAACGGTGGCGGCCATCTTTGGAGCATCGATTTGCCGCCGCCCATGCACCCTGAGGTGCATCACGAAATCGGCATCGCCGTGACGGAATCGCAACGGGATCACTGGACCTTGATCGCCGGCTCAAGCCGGCGCCACCTGCAGAAATTGTTGGCAAAGACCGGACCAATCGACCTGTTTATCCACGACAGCAAACATACCGCTTACAATGTGCTCTTCGAGATGCGGCAAGCCTGGGACGCCTTGCGCCCGGGCGGAGCCATCGTGGTGGACGACATCGACGCGAACTGGGGCTTTCACGACTTCTGCGCCTCGATCCCCTCCGAACAGGTGTACGTTTGCTCGGCGGAGCCGTTCGCGCCAGATCCTCGTCGCATCAATCTCAAGGGTATCTTTGGAATTGTTCTGAAGCGATAGCAGGAGCCTCGCGGTTCAAACAGCCCAGGATTCGGCGCCGGTCTGGGTAAAATGGACGCCGGAAGCGGTTCCACCGAGATCGTTCAGGCCTCGGATCACGGCGATCCGCCGTTCGGGTGGGACGATGAACATCATGAAGCCGCCGCCCCCGGCACCGGAGATCTTGCCGCCGATCGCGCCCTCGGCGAAGGCGCACCGATAGAGTTGCTCTATCGTATTCGTACTGATGCCGGCGGCGGTCTGTTTCTTCGCCTCCCAGGAGTGGTTCAGCAAGACCGCCATGTGGCGGATTTGGCCCCGTAGCAATGCTTGCTTCATTTCCACCGCATCGCGCTTCAGTTGATGCAACCCCTCGATCGCCGGATCGGCGATGGCGCCCATACGCCGTTGTTGCTCGGCGATGATCTCGCCTGAGCGGCGGGTGACCCCCGAGAAACAGGTGATCAACGATATCTCCAGTTCGTTCAGTACGCCGGGCGGAACCCGCAGCGGATTGACGATCACGCGGTCGTTGGCATGGAACTCGATAAAGTTCACCCCACCGAAGGTCGCGGCGTATTGGTCTTGCCGGCCGCCCGCGAGCGCCAGGTCGATCCGTTCGATCTCGAAAGCGAGGTGGGCGACGTCGTACGGACCCAATGGCGCGACCAGCAATGCCCGGAATGCTTCCACCAACGCGACGACCAGGGCCGAGGATGACCCGAGCCCGGATCCTGGGGGCGCGTCGACGAACGAAGTGACCCGGATCGCCGGCACCGCGTTACCGCCGAAGTCCCTCAGCATCCTTGTCATCACCCCGGCGTGCAGTGGCAACTTCGAGGACTCGATCGCTTGCCTGTCCGACGGGAATGTCTCGGTCACGTTCAGGTCGGGAGCGATGAAGTGAACGCACCCGTCCCGGGACGGCTCGATGGTCGCATAGGCGTAACGGTCGATCGTCAGATTGAGGACCGCGCCGCCGAATTCGTCGCAGTAGGGGCTGAGGTCGGTACCTCCACCCGCCAGTCCGAGGCGAAGCGGCACACGGGCACGAATGGTGGTGCCGGTTTTTGGGCGGCCGTGATCCTGCATACGGAAGCTCCCGTTGGATCACGACGTCTTAAGCCCGCCACCTTAATCAATGCCTGGTGAGACGCCCGCTTTGTCGTCGAGAATGGGCCGCAGGAATGACAGCAGGTTGCCGCCGGGGAAGAGATGGCCAGCCATCCCCGCCGCGGTGGCGGCCCGAATATCACTGGGCCGATCGCCGATCATGATGCAGCGCGCGGGATCCAGTTCCCAGGCGCGGATCAGGTCGAGCAGCATCCCTGGCGCGGGCTTTCGCCAGTCACTCAGCGCCCGATAGGCGGGGACGGTCGCGTCCGGATGGAACGGACAATGGCGTGCATCGTCGATGGTGCCGCCATGACGCCGCGCCTCATCGGCGATCCAGGCCAGAAGATCGGTCACTGCCGCCTCATCATAAAAGCCGCGGGCGACCCCGGATTGGTTGGTGACAACGAATACGTGCCAGCGCAAGGCGGTGGCGTGGCGGATCGCGTCCAATGCGCCCTCCGTCCATTCAAACCGCTGGCGGGAGCCGATGTGGCCGTGATCCACATTGATCACGCCATCGCGATCCAGGAACAGCGCTCGCCGTCCGAGGAGCGCGCGCAATTCGTCGTCAGCACGGTCGAAGTCCTCGGGAGCGCCGATATCGCGGAAGTAGCCCTGGCAGATCGTTCCACGCAGCGATCCGCCGGCGGCATGAACCGGCAGAATGTCGGCCTCGAGCGAACAGACCGGACGCAGCGAGTCCAACACCCTGCGATGGAACAGATAAACACCGGCGTTGATGATCCCCGACTTCGTCGCGGCGGCGTCATGGAGTTGCCGGTCGTGAAACGTTGTGACCTTGTCCCCGTCGAGGGTCACCACGCCGGAACGGGATGCATCGGCCAGTTGTCGCAACAAAATGCGGCCAACCACCTCCGGTCCATCACAAGCGGCGGCCGCAAGCAGGGTGGCGAGGTTGGCATCAAACAATGAGTCGCCGTTGCACAGCAGAAACCGTTCGTGCAGCCGGTCGCGTGCATGGAACAACGCGCCGCCCGTGCCGGCGCGGGCTGGCTCCCGCGAGACATCGATCGTCACACGGCGCGGCAACATCGCCCGGATCGCGGGCAAGGCTTGCTCAATTTCCTCGGACAGATGTCCGGTCAGCAGCAGGAACTCGGTGACCCCGTAGCGGCACAGTTCACGCAACAGCCAGGCGAGAAACGGCCGTCCGCCGCGGGTCAACAGCGGCTTCGGTGTGGTGTCCGTCAATGGGCCGAGGCGCGAGCCCAGGCCGCCGGCGAGAACGGCGCATTGTGTGACGGTTACCGGAAACATGGTGCCTCTTGAGGTGCGGCGGCCGATTGACGCCCAGGCCTCGCCGAGGGGCCCACCAGGGCGGGACGACCATATGGTTTGGTTTGGGTCACGGCAATGACAATGCCCGCTTCAAGGCGATCGACGTCCTACCCTATATTATTGCTCAGTTGGTCGGTGCGATCGCCGCCGCCGCGGTGCTTTATGGGATCGCGTCCGGCAAACCGGATTTCGTCATGGGCGGCTTCGCATCGAACGGCTATGGGGCGCTGAGCCCAGGGAAATATAGCCTGGCGTCGTGTCTGATGATGGAAGCGGTTGGGACGTTCTTTTTCCTGTCCATCATACTGGGCTCCACACACTCTCGCGCGCCGACCGGCTTCGCACCGATCGCGATCGGCCTCGGGCTGACCTTGATCCATCTGATTTCGATCCCGGTGACCAACACGTCGGTCAATCCGGCCCGGAGTACTGGACCCGCGTTGCTCGCGGGCGGCGAATACCTCGCCCAACTTTGGCTGTTCTGGGTGGCGCCGATCGCGGGAGCGCTGATCGCAGGCAGTGTGTCGCGCTGGCTGCAGGCAGACGAACCGCGGTTTGAGTTGGCGGGTGTCGCATCCGGATCGCAGAGTTAACGGCTCGTTGCGTCTCCGGCGCGCGACCGTTCGCGAAAGGATCAGGGGCGACCGGCCCCTATCTCTCGGCGAATAACCCGCGCCTCCGCATCAGGTGCGCACCGCCCAGAATCGCGGCG
>JBEKGV010000510.1:0-4334 GCA_050012615.1 Acetobacteraceae bacterium
GGCTCCAATTCGCGGAGCGTGCGCCGCTCAATCTGTTGGAAGGGCAGGCCTTTGCTTTCTTGAACGCCGAGTTGGAAGCGCCCCACGACTGGCAGCAGATGCTGTAAGGCCGTAATGCACTGAGCCGAAGTAGTCACATGTATAGGCGGGAATTGGGCGGCCTCCTGCGCGGACCGCCCGTGACTGCGGCCGCCTGCCGAAATTTCCCGATTATGCTGCCCGTCACTGAACCCTGGGATAAAAGTCAGCGGCCCATTGGTTGCGTCCTGGTCGATGCTCATCACGCAGCGCGATACGGTCCGTGCGCTGAGCAGGCATAGTCGCTCGCAGGCGCGTATGCTCGCTGTTATCTGCTCTATCTGCAGGGAAAACGAGTCCGCCAACCCTCCAGGGTTAACTGGTTCCGCATTGCTCTGGGTAGTCATCACAGCCTCCCGTCGAGACAGCCGTTACCTTTCGGCAAAGAACCGCATCCCGAACCATGGCCGGCCTAACGCGTATCCGGTTATTGGCCCCGACAAGCCCAAAGAGGTTGGCCCCGGAGGCAAAGCAAAACCAGTCTGCCCATCAGTCACGCAGCCGGTCAAGGCGGTTGCTGGCGTGACGCATAGATGCCGCACGCAGGCAGGCAAGACCTCCCTCAAGCCGCGTCGCGAATCTCGAATTTTCGAGAGTCAACGACCTCCGAGGCGACCATCGGTTCAGAAGTCAAAATGCCAAACAAATTGAACCGTCGAGGTATTGCGCACACAGAAGCGCCAACCCGTCTGAAGCTTAAGCATAGCACGAAAGCCACAGTCGGATTCGTCGTCGATCGGCAAACGCGATCGGCAGACGCGATTGCAAGCGCTGCCAGCATGCCGCAAAATGTGTTCCACCTCCGGATACTTCCTCACCCACACCGACACACCACACAAGAAGGACACTCCCGTGAGCCAGTCAGCCAAGATCAAGACCGACCCCGCGTTTCCGCTGTCTGATCGCATGCGAGCCTGGGTGCTGGACGATCCGGATCAACTCAGCCTCGTGGACAAGCCGATCCCGACGCCCAGCCGCGCCGAGGTGCTCGTGCGCATCGACGCCGTCGCGATTTGCGCGACGGATCTGGAGATCATCCACAACGGCCCACCCGCGCTCATCCAGGGCGGCCAACCGTTCAACAAACGGTTCACGCCGGGACACGAGTACATGGGCACCGTCGCGGCGCTCGGCCCAGGAGTGGACGAGTACCGGATCGGACAGAGAGTGACGGTGGAGATCCATGCCGGTTGCGGCCAGTGCAAGCGCTGTCGCGAGGGGATGTATACCGCCTGCCTCAACTACGGCCTGAACTACGGTGACGTCGACAAGGGCCACCGCGCCAACGGCTTCACCACCGATGGCGGGTTCGCCGAATACGCCATCAACAACATCAACACTCTGGTCGCGATCCCCGACACCATGTCGGACGCCGAGGCGACGCTGGTCGTGACCGCGGGCACCGCGATGTACGGGCTGACCGAACTCGGCGGCCTCGTCGCGGGAGAGGGCGTCGTCGTACTCGGCCCCGGCCCCATCGGATTGCTCGGCGTCGCCGTGGCCAAGGCGCTCGGCGCATCGCCGGTCATTCTCACCGGCACACGCGACAACCGCCTGCGGATCGGCCAGGAACTGGGCGCCGACCATGTGGTGAACGTACGCGACGAAGATCCGGTCGAGGCCGTCCGGCGCATCACCGGCGGCAAAGGGGTGGACTACGCGCTGGAGTGCTCCGGCGCGCCGGATGCGGTGAACCAGGCGGCGCGGATGATCAACCGAGGCGGGCGCATCTGTCTCGCCGCCTTCCCGCACGAACCGGCGTTGGTCGACATCGCCTATATCGTGCGCAACAACATCTACCTCTACGGCATCCGCGGCGAGGGCAAGAGTGCCACGCACCGCGCCGAGGCGTTCATGTCGCAGAAGCGCTTCGACGCGACGAAGATCCACACGCACACGTTCGGGCTGCACGATCTGCCGACAGCGCTGCGCTATGCCCGCGAACGCATCGACGATGCGATCAAAGTGGTCGTGACGACACGCAACGTTGAACAGGTGCGGGCCGCCGCCGAATAGCGGCCAGACAAGACCCTGTTCTCGCCCTGTGCAGTATGGCAGGGTCGGTAATTCGGGGATGCCGGTCCTCTGACAGGTGCGTGCTCGCCGGTTTCAGGAGTGGCGCCGACCGCGAGGAGACCGCTCACGCATGAGGACAGGCACCGCGTACCGCGAAGCATTGCGCGACGGACGCAAGGTCTTCGTGATGGGCGAGGGACGCGTCGACGATGTGACCACTCACCCCGCGACCCGATCCATGGTCGACCAATATGCCGCCTGGTACGATCGTCATTTCGATCCCGATTGGGCTGATACGCTGCTTGCCCCGCCCGATGCGAGCGGCGAGCGCGTGCCATGGGCATTCGTGCTGCCAAAGACGCGGGAGGACGCGATCGCCGTCGGCCGGTCGATCGACAAAACGATCTTTCTCAGCGCCGGCAACATCACGCACACGCCGCACTACGGCCATCTGATCGCACTCGGAGTGCTGACCGCGGCTGAGACGCGCAACGTTGCTCCGCACTACGCGGCGAACGCCATGGCCTATCGCGACATGATCGCCGGCACCGGCCGGTTTCTGACTTTCTGCGGCGGCGCACCGGTTATCGGCCAGCGCATGCGGCCCGATCCGAACGACAGGGTCGCGGTCAAGCGGGTGAGCGACAATGACAAGGGCATGGTCGTGCGTGGCCGGCTCGGCATGCACACGAGCCCAGCCTATGCCGAAGACGTTTATGTCGGCGCGCTGACCGGGCTCGAGGTCGACGGACATCCAGTCGGATTCATCGTCGCGGTCAACACCCCCGGCGTCACTGTTCTGTGCCGCCAGGCCGCGACCCGTGACGACGATCCGTTCGTCTCCCCACTCTCCAGCCGCTACGATGAGCTCGACGGCCAGATGTGGCTCGACGACGTGTTCATCCCTTGGGAGCGTGTGTACGCCGTCGATCCCTCGCCGGAAGCGATCCCGCGGTGGTTGCGTTGGCACCACCTTTACGGCTGGCTGGCGAAGGCCGAGTTCTCGCTTGGCCTGGCGCTGGCACTGGCCGATGCGATGGGGCTGAAGGAAAACGACGCGACCCTCGAGTACCTCGTCGACCTGATCTCCGAGGTGCAGACCGTGCGTTCCTGCATCACCGCCGCCGAGCACGATCCCGAATTTACCCCGACCGGTTATTGCGTACCCAGACACACTCACCTCGCCGCCGGTGGCATTTCTTTGTTCAAGGCGCGCCAGCGAATTTCTGAAATTCTGCGGATCATTCCCGGTTCGTCGATGGTGGTGGCGCCGGCCGACAGCGATTTCGCCGTGCCGGAACTGGCGGCCGGTCTCGAGGAAACGTTCGGTGGCGGCGGCTATTCGGCGCGGCAGCGTTCGGCGCTGCTGCAATTGGCAAGGGACCACGTGTCGTCGGCGCTCGACGGCCGCGAGTCAGCGTTTGAATTGCATGCCAGTGGCGGGATGCCCGGGTGGCGCGCGTGGCTTCGCCGGAGCTTCCGGGACTACAACAACCTCGCCAACGCTGTGTTGAAAGCGATCGATTTGCCGATGCCGGACGTCGACGTCGCCAGCATTGGCACTCTGCCGGTGGCACCACGGCGGACCGTCGCATCGGCGCCGCCCAGGCGCTGAGAGGAGGCGACGATGATGGATACGACGGTCGCGATCGTCGGTGCCGGCAGCGGCGGCGTTTATCTCGCCGCCGAACTCGGCACACTCGGATGCCGGCTGCGTCTGACCGATCTCGATGACGCGCGGCTCGCGGACATCCGTGCTCGCGGAGGTCTCGACGTCGAACCTGGCGGCTTTGTCGCGATCGAGCGGGTGACGACCGACCTCGCCGCCGCGGTTGATGGCTCCGACGTGATCGCGGTGTGTACCGGCGGCACGTTTCAGGAGAGCGTGGCTGTGGGCCTCGCACGGCTGCTGCGCGATGGCCAGACCATCCTGCTGATTCAGGGCAATACCGGCGGCGCGCTAGTGTTTCGCCGCGCCCTCGACACGGTGGGCTGTCGCGCCGCGGTCGATATCGCCGAGATGGATAACTATCCGTATTCGTGCTGGCGGCCAACGCCGACAACAATCAGGCCGATCATTCGCAAAAAATTTTTGCAAATCGCGGCATTTCCGGGCAGCCGCATCGATGCGGTCTTCGCCAGGCTGTCTCCGCTGTTTCCTCATGCCGTCGCGGCGCCGACGGTGATTGCGACCGGCTTCACCAATGCGAACGCGATGCTGCACGTGGCGAATTGCGTCG
>JBEKGV010000511.1:0-4328 GCA_050012615.1 Acetobacteraceae bacterium
CGCGTATTGGTCGCGCAATGCCGCGATCAAGGTATCGAGCCGGAATGGCGCGGGCTTCATGCCAATTTTCCCGACCTCCATTTCCGACAGATCGAGCACGTCGCTAACCATGCGAAGCAACGCCTGCGCCGACCGGCTGGCTTGCTCGATATAATTTTGTTGCGTGGTCGTCGCGCCGGACAACCGCAACAACTCCACCATTCCGACCACGCCATTTAACGGGGTGCGGAGTTCATGGCTCATGTTGGCCAGGAATTGCGTCTTCGCGCGGTTCGAGGTTTCCGCCTGGCGCAACGCCTGCAATGTTTCGGCGGCCTTGCGCCGCAGATCGGCCAGCATCGTGTTGAGGGCGAGGCCCAGACTGCGGATCTCCGACGGCGCCCATTTGCCGAACGTCGGGACGGACACCTGGTCGTTGCCTGTCATCACCGCCTCGGCGGTCGCCGCGATCTGCCTGACCGGACGAGTCAACCAGAGCGCGATGAGATAGCTGATCAGCGCCGCCGAGACGAAAGCGGCGACGGCGATGATAACGGCCAGTTGATTGACCATGTCGGCACGGTGCCGCAATTCGCTGATCGGTTGCGGCACCATAACGCCCCAGCCAGTCTCGGGCACCACGGCGTAGCCCGCGATCATCATGCCGCCGGCATTCGGCGAGTAGAACTGACCCACTCCGGTCTCCCCGCGCATCATCGCGGCGACCACCGGGACACCGGAAATATCCTTCGATGCCGCGACCCAATCCTTCAACGGATGCGCGATCACCTGGCCCTTGCCGTCGGTGATCACGGCGTGACCACGGTCGCCGAACGCGATGGATTGCTGCAACGATACGAGGTAGCGCGTGCTAACGACGCCGACGCCCAGTTTGCCGTCCGGGAGCGCCTTCAGGAGGTAGAAGACGGGCCTGCCGATTTCGTCGTGATACAACTGGGACAGCACTGGCTCGTCCGGCATGTCGTCGGCGAGGGCCTGAAGTGTGTTGAAACGAACCGGATCGAGCCGGAACTCACCCGCCGGATCGGACAAGCCCGGGAAAACGCTGTCGACCGAAGCATCGGGATTGAAAATGCGGAGGTCGATCACATTCAGCGAGGTCAGCAGGTTATTCAGACCCACCGTGGGCCGCGTCAAAGACCCGGACGCGAAGGCCAGTGAAAACGTGGCTTTCAGGTCATTGACGTATCGCGACATGGTGGAGGTCAGGTTACGGGCAACGAGCAGATGCCGCTCCCGGACTGAGTCCAGTTCATTTTGGTATGCGGTCTGTCCCTCCCATATCGCGAGCACGGCGATCGGGACGCCCGAAACGAGCGTGAACGCGAGGAACAGCAGGTGATGCATCTTGGGCCACACCCAACGCGGACGGCGTGATGTCGCCAGGTTGCTCGCCCGCGGAGGGATCCGCGGCGGCGGTTCGGTTGGGTGAATAATTCCGTCCATCGGTGATAATTTCAGGGTTGTCGCTGGAGTGTCAGGTTGGTGCTCGCTCGAAGGATACTCGTTTTCCAAGCACACGGCAGTCCCGGCTCCGTGTCAATCGTATCATCGACGTATCGCTAGTGGGTCTTTCGGAGGTTAACTGGAACTCTGGGCGGTGCCGCGACCGATGCTCGGGTCAAAGCCCAGGCATGATGTGGGACGCGCCAGGTCCAGTGGCGATTTTGTAGTCGACGGACCCGGGGTTAGGGTGCCCGTCTCACAAACCACGGCCATGAATCGATCGGGCTGGGCCGGAACTCGGCAATTAGCGCTGCCTCCAACGCTCGATGGACCAAAACCTTCCGGCCAAGCAATTCCACTGGCGCCGGCTGAGCTACGGGCGTGCCATCTGCCTGCCTTCGCGTACGGATTCCCTCCAACAGCGGATTTTCGGCTCACATTGTTGCCAGGGCAGCCTTCTTGTCCTTCCGAGCTATCGAATCCATATTTCGCCACTAATTTGAGGCTGAATACGTGGAAAATCGGCGCAAAAAATCGGTGGGAGTTAGCTATGAGTCACTCGAAAAGTGAGGAGATCGACCGAAACCTGGAGAGATTCTTGGAGGAACTGCCAGCCTTGGTAGGTGAACATGAGGGCCAGTACGCCCTTATTCGGCACGGCAAGATCCGGGACTTTTTTGAGTCCGCACTGGCTGCCCAAATTGCCGGGAATCAGAGGTTCGAGGATCAGATTTTTTCGATCCAATGCGTGAAAGAGACAGCCGAAGAACTCGGGTATTTCTCCTATGCCATTGATCCGAGGCAGACATAACGGCCGAGCGGCTGTTGCAACTGTAGCGATTGTGGATGCCGCGAAGTACAAGGAGCATAAGCAGTCTGACAACCCTGTATTTCAGGGCGCTGTCCCATTTCGTGCCCTGATCGACACCGGCGCCACCAGAACAATGATCGCCAGCCGCGTCGTGGTCCGATTGGGCTTGCAACAAGTTAATAAGATAGAATTTTCTGGCCTTGGGGGGTCAGTTTGGAGGCCGGGGTATCTCTTCCATGTAGGGTTCTATACGTCGCCGCCGGCCAATTCGGCGGAAATCAGCAGAATTCGAGTTCTGAAACGCGAGATAAACGGAGGTGAACTTCTTGATGAGCACACATTCGACGTTCTTTTGGGAATGGACGTGCTAACGACTGGCAACCTCCATATCGGAAAGGATGGCACATTCAGGTTCTTGTTCGGAGAGTAGGCCATTCCATATGCTTACTCGCGTCGTGGCGCCATTGCCGATGACGTTGCCTGTATGAATCGTTTTAGCGGCTAACTCCGGCTGTCGAGGATCGGGGGTAAACCACCCCCGGGTGGCGCAAATAATCGCGGCACGAGTTAGGAGATGACATTCTGCGAGAAGTGTATAATCGCGGGTTCAGTGGCCGCTGAGTACGACCAGCAACACGCCAAAGACCACGAGCGACAAGCCTGCGACATCGGCCCGCTTGAGGATTTCCTTGAGATAAAACCGGCTGAATAAAAGCGTGAAGACTATCTCGATCTGGCCAACCGCGCGCACCAGGGCCACCTCGGCGATCGCGAACCCGGTAAACCAGCAGGCGGAGCCGCATCCCGACAGCGTGCCCACCCACATGGAACTGCGCCAGGACGTGAAGGCCTTTCTCAATTCACGCGGTTCGCGCCAATACAGCCACGCGCCCTGCATCAGGATCTGCAGCGTGTTGGTGACCACGAGCGTGAACAGGGCGCGGACCGTGAGGCTTGGGCCGGTCAGCGACTGATTGCCCAGTTTGATGAACACCGTGGTGAAAGCGAAAACGGTGCCCGAACCGAGGCCGCACACCGCAGCCGGCTGCACCGTCGCCGCGAGCAGTTCCCTGGGCTTCATGCCTCGCCCGGCGAGCGACAGCGTCATCACGCCCACCAGACCGATACTCATGCCGATCCATGCAAGGGAGCGCGGGTGCTCGTTCAGCACGAAAGACGCCAGGATCGCACTTTGTACCGTCTCGGTCTTGGAATAAGCCGTGCCGACGGCGAAGTTCCGGTAGCCAAACGACATGATCAGCAGGTTGGTGGCGACGATCTGGAAAAGACCACCCAGTACGCACCAGAGCAGGAAAAGCGGATTGACCGAGGGGACAGGCAGGCCCGTCACCTCGAGCGCGATCAGCAGCAGCACGAACGCGGTGGGCATACCGTAAAGGTAACGAACGAAGCCCGCGCCGTTGACGGACAGCAGACCGCGCAGCTTTTGTTGCATCGCCGTGCGCCAGCACTGGAACAGCGCCGCGGCGACAGAGATGGGTATCCAGATAGGCATGGTTGAGGTTTCGCGCCCGGTTGCCTCCGGACCGGCCCGGCGACTCGGTGCTCATCGTAGGGTGGGGGTGACACGGGTCAAGTTCATCGCGGCCCGCGTTCGCTCATGCGCGACGCTTCCGCTTTGTATTCAGTGAGCTTCTAATCCTGTACTGTCGCCGCTTACCGCGACAAACCGCGGACGGGACCTCAGGGGGATCGCGATGATCTACGACTATATTATCTGCGGCGGCGGCTCCGCCGGTTCGGTGCTGGCCAATCGGCTATCGGCGAAAAGCGGCAACAAGGTGCTGCTGCTGGAAGCCGGTCAGGATACACCGCACGGCAAAGTCCCCGCGGCCGTGCTCGATTCCTATCCTGGCACCGCTTATCTCAATCCGAATTACACCTGGAACCAGCTTTAGGTCACAACGGAGGTCATCTCCCATAACAATCCGGAGGCGCCTCGTCCGCCGCTGCGGACCTACGAACAGGCCCGCATCCTTGGGGGCGGTTCGTCGATCAACGGTCAGCTGGCCAATCGCGGCGCGCCGTCCGACTATGACGAGTGGCACGC
>JBEKGV010000512.1:0-4326 GCA_050012615.1 Acetobacteraceae bacterium
ATCGGTTCATGGACCGACTTGCGAGGAATGATGCCGGGGGCTTTCACCTCAACGCGCATCTGCTTGACGTCGGTCAGAGGGCCTTTGCCGTCGATCGGGTTGCCGAGGCCGTCCACGACACGGCCCAACAAACCCATGCCGGCAGGAACGTCGACGATCGATCCGGTGCGCGAAACGGTATCGCCCTCGCGGATCGCGCGGTCGTCGCCGAAAATCACGACACCGACGTTGTCGGTTTCCAGGTTCAGCGCCATGCCGCGCAAACCGGCGGTCGGGAACTCCACCATCTCGCCGGCCATGCAATTCTGCAGACCGAACACGCGGGCGATGCCGTCACCGACGGACAACACCTGTCCGGTCTCGGCGACGTCGGCCTCGGTGTCGAACGCGGCGATCTGCTTCTTCAGAATCTCCGAGATCTCGGCGGGACGGATCTCCATATCAGGCGGCTCCCTTCATCGCGTACTGCAGGCGCTGCAGCCGGGATTTCAAACTGGTATCGTAAAGACGGGCACCGATCCGGACGACCAGGCCGCCGAGCAAATCCTTCTGGACCTGCTCCTGAATATTGACATTGCCATACCCGGCTTCGATCAGGCGAGCGCGCAATTGTTGCCGCTGCAGATCGTTCAGAGGCTGGGCCGACAGCACATGCGCGGTAATGATGCCGCGGCGGTCGGCGACGAGTTCGGAAAACGCGGTGACGATCTCTCGCAGCGCGCGCAAGCGGCGGTTGGCCGAAACCACGCCGACGAAATCGCGCACCGGCTTACCAAATCCCTGCTGCTCCAGCACCGCGAGCGCGGCCTTGGTGCCAACGGTCACGTCGATCAGCGGAGATTCGATCAGACGTCGAAAGTCGGCGCTGCCATCGATCAGCGAACCCAGAGATTCCATTTCGGAGACGACGGCATTGAGCGCGCCGGCCTCGTCGGCATGAGCGTAGAGCGCGGCGGCATAACGGTCGGCGAGGCCGCCGCCTTTGGCGATCGTCGTAGCTTCAGACGCCACGTTGTTTCCATCTGTCTGGCCACACCCCAGGGAATGACCATGGCGCGCGGGTATGAACGGGATCGGAACCGGCCCGAACCGGCCGCGCCCGTCTAGCAGGGGATCCCAATGCGCGCAACACAGAGTGAGCGGTTACGATGGTATGGTGGAGGCATGGACAGCACGACTCGGATGACCCTGGAAGAGCCCAGGACCGACCCGCTCTCGCCGGAGGAGCGGTCGGCGCGTATGGCGCTGGTCCGTAGCCGGGACACGAAGCCGGAGCTGCGGGTGCGGCGGTTCCTGCACGCGGCCGGGCTGCGCTACCGGTTGCATCAGCGCGTGGCGAGCGCGCGCCCCGACCTGGTGTTTCCGGCGCGACGGACCGTGGTGTTCGTGCATGGCTGCATCTGGCACCGACATCCGGAGCCCACGTGCCCCCTGACCCGAACACCGAAAAGCCGGATCGGTTTCTGGACCTCCAAATTCGCCGAGAACGTGGCGCGAGACGCGCGCCAATGGGCAGCGCTAGAGGCGGAAGGCTGGCGGGTGCTGGTCATCTGGGAGTGTCAGACGACCAACCTGGGCCGGTTGGACACGCTGAGGCGTGCGATCACCGGCGGCATTGTCTGATCACCTCCAGCGTGGTTCTCGGGCTTTCTCGATGGGCGCTAAATTGAGGCGATTGAGGGCGCGGCACTATCCGTTGAACGTCATGGCCCGGCTTGTCCGGGCCACCTGTTCAAGCGAGGTGCCGCGATAGGTCCCCCGGACAAGCCGGGGGATGACGGGAGTGTTGCAGGCGTGACCGCTCACCCGGCATAATTTTGCGCATATTGGATCGAGCTCGAGCACCCTCACTCGACCTCTGTCTTCCCGGTGTGCAGCCGCATCCTCATCATGTCCGGCGGTTCCTGCCCGGCATCCACGAATGCCTTCTTCAACGCGCCCATCGCCGGACCGAAAATGCCCGCACGGTTCTCGCTGCACCATTCCCGCGATCCCCACGTCGAGTCCACGCTGCCCTGGAACCGCGGCATCACCCAGCGCGCGAACAACTCGTAACTGCGGAGCGTGGCCTCGCGGTTGGCCCATTCGTGGCTGCGGAACAGGATCGCGCCCGCGCCGCCGTCGGTATAGGCCAGCATGCGGTTGATGCCTTCGATGATCGTTTCGGGAGAACCGACAAGCGTGGTGGCGGCGGCCAAACCTTCCCGCAGCGGATCTTCGCTGCGCATTGGCGGGCGGCCCAGTGTCTCGGAGAAATAAGTTTGGGTTTCGATACGCTCGCCGACGCGGACGTCGCGCATGGCGGTTTCGTCGTCCTCGGCGCAATGCATGTTGACGACGAGGCGCCAGTTGTCGCGGTTCATGGAGCGGCCGTGTTTGGCGGCCTCGGCCTCGGCCATGCGCCAGCTATCGGCCAATTTCGCCGGGCCGCCGGGGACGCCCGCGCCAATCGACAGAACACCGACGCCGTATTTGCCGGCCGCCAGCCACCCCGCCGGGGTCGTCACGCTCGCCACCGCGATCGGGAAACCGCCCTTGGTGTAGGGCCGCAGGTGCAGGCGCGCCTCTTTCAATTCGAACCAATCGGTCTTGAGGGTGACCGGCTCCTTGCCCTCAAGCAGCGCGACGATGGCGCCCAGTGATTCGTCCATGCGGCGGCGTTGCGTGTCAGCCTCGATGCCCATCATGTAAGCGTCCGATACCAGAGCGCCGGGCCCGCAGCCAAGCATGGCGCGGCCTCGGGTCATGTGATCGAGTTGAACGAAACGCTGCGCGACCATGAGGGGATGGTGGTACGGCAAACTCGTTACGCCCGAGCCGAGCATGATGTGTTTGGTGCGGTCGGCGGCGACACCGATGAAAATTTCCGGCGAGGCGATGATTTCCCAACCGGCGGAATGATGTTCGCCAATCCAGGCCTCATCGTAGCCGAGGTGATCGAGCCATTGGATCAACTCCAGATCGCGGTCCATCGCGAGCGTCGGATTGTCGCCAACCCGGTGAAACGGCGCCAGGAAAATACCGAAGCGCAAACCGTCGTGAGCCATGATCTTTCCTCATTCGTTACGATGAGAGCGCGCTACCGGAGCGGCCGGAAGAAGGCCTGGATTTCCTCGGCGAGCGCGGCGGGTTGTTCCATGGCAGCGAAGTGACCGCCTTTTTTCATTTCTGTCCAGCGCTGGATGTTCGTGTACGTCTTTTGCGCGATCGACCTGGGCGGCAGCAGGATCTCCTTCGGGAACGCGGCATAGCCGGTCGGAACCGTGATGGGGTTGGCCGGCGAGATCGGCCACGTCGTGTGCAGGCGTCCGTAATAGGGCCAGAACGAAGACCCGATCGCTCCGGTGAACCAGTAAAGCGAGATATTGGCCAGCATCCTGTCGCGGCTGATCGCGTTCTCGGCGATCCCGTCGCAATCGGACCAGGAGCGGAATTTTTCGGCGATCCACGCGGCGAGACCGGCCGGGGAATCCGTCAGTCCAAACGCCAGGGTTTGTGGTTTGGTGCCCTGGATTTGCTGATAGCCGGTTTCTTCCCGCAACCAGTGTGCGAGGTCTTCCGCGTAACGTTTCGCTTCGGGTGTCAGCTCGCCATCGGGCCGGTCTCGAGGCACGAACAACAGATTGATGTGAATGCCGCAAACGGACGACGGATAACGCGAACCGATCAACGAGGCGGTTCCGGCTCCCCAGTCGCCGCCCTGCACCGCGAATTTTATGTGGCCGAGATCCTCGGTCATCAGGTCGTGCACGCAGGCGGCGATGTCCTGCAGCGTGAAACGTTTTTGGCCGGGCCGGAACGATAGTCCATAGCCAGGAAGCGAGGGCGCGACGACGGTGAACGCGTCCTTTGGGTCGCCGCCGAAGCGGGCGGGGTCGGTCAGGCGTGGAATGATATCAAGGAATTCATAGACCGAACCGGGCCAGCCGTGCAGCAGCAACAGCGGATACGGGTTCGGACCAACGCCAGGCACGTGCAGGTAGTGCAGATCGATGTCGTGCAGCGGTGTTTTGAACTGCGGAAACGCATTCAGCGCGGCTTCCTGTGCTCGCCAGTCGAAACGATCCTTCCAGTAAGCGACGAGATCGCGCGCGTAGTCGACGCTGGTGCCAAAAGCCCAGGGCTCGCCGGGTGCGGCGTCGGGGAAGCGGGTTTGGGCGAGGCGGATTTTGAGGTCGGTAAGCGCGGCGTCGGGGACATTCAGAGTGAAGGGTTGCGGAGCCATGGGCGGATCCTCTGAGTTTTGCTGAGCAACGGCCACGGAGCGAGGGGCGAGGTCAAGTGTGGGGCTTGCTGATGCCGATGGCAGTTGCTATATATCAATGC
>JBEKGV010000513.1:0-4324 GCA_050012615.1 Acetobacteraceae bacterium
TACCTCCCCGACTGGTCGGAGCGGCCGTTCAACCGCCTGGAACGATCCTGGGTCTACCGCTCGGCCAAAGGCGTCTCCAATCTCAGAAGCTTCGGCAGCGAAAACGTGCCGCCGTTCGTCTTCCGCAACGCCGCCTTCCCTATCCTCGAGGAAGAAAAACGCCCCTGGACCGGCAAGCAAATCGGCATCACGGAAGGACCAGGCGCCTGCCGCATCCCCTATCAGGCCATGAGCGTGTTCAACATCAGCGGCATGAGCTACGGCGCGATGAGCCACGCCGCAATCTCCGCTCTGTCCCGCGGAGCGAAAGTCGCGAATATCTGGCTGGGCACCGGCGAGGGCGGACTGGCGCCAAACCACCTGGAAGGTGGTTGCGACATCGTCATGCAGATCGGTACCGCGAAATATGGCCTCCGTGACGCCGAAGGAAACCTATCGGACGACAGGCTGCGCGCGGTCGCGGCTCATGACCAGGTCCGGATGTTCGAGGTCAAGCTTGCACAAGGCGCCAAACCCGGCAAAGGCGGCATCCTGCCAGGGGTGAAGGTGACGCAACAAATCGCCGACATCCGAGGCATCCCCGTCGGCTATGACAGCATCAGCCCCAATCGCCACAAAGACATCGGCAACGTCCGCGAACTCGGCGCATTCGTGAACAGAGTGCGCACGGTCACCGGCAAGCCGGTCGGCGTAAAATTCGTCGCGGGCGACCCGACCTTCCTCGACGACTGGTTCACCGAGTGCATCGCCCACCCCGAGGGCTGCCCCGACTACGTCCAGCTCGACGGCGGCGAGGGCGGCAGCGGCGCGGCGCCCGCGTCTCTCATGGATTATGTCGGAATGCCGATCACGCTGGCTCTGCCGCAGGTCGCGGCGGCACGTGAGCGGCATGGGCTGATGGATCGGATCCGTATCGTCGCCTCGGGCAAACTGGTCACGCCGGACAAGGTCGCATGGGCTCTCTGCATGGGCGCCGATTTCGTTTCCTCCGCCCGCGGCTTCATGTTTTCACTGGGCTGCATCCAGGCAATGAAGTGCGGCAGCGGCAAATGTCCAACCGGGGTCACGTCGTCCGAGGAAAGGCTGATCTCCGGCCTCGACCCAACCGACAAGGCCGCGCGCGTCGCTCGTTACGCTCTGCGCATCCGTGAGGATGTGGAGACCATCGCCCATTCCTGCGGCCTGACGGATCCCGCCTGCTTCCTGCCGCGGCACGTCACGGAGATCGAACGAGGCGTCGGCGGCTTCCGAGCTCCCCAAGGCGGGGATTGATACCGGCCGTCCGTCATACTCCATAGACACTCAATTCACCCCGCGCGGGGCGGAATGTAGCCCTCCATCGTCATCCCCGGGCCTGACCCCATAGGCGCTAACTTAAAGGGCGCACACCGCGATTTGCGCGTCATCCCCGGGCTTGACCCGGGGATCAATCGAGGCACCGTGCCCGTATTGATCCCCGGGTCAGGCCCGGGGATGACGAATGACCGGTAGCACCGCTCCGCCAGCGCCGCTATCTCCCAACAAACCGCGCCCGCCGCTTTTCCCGGAACGCCGTCACGCCTTCAGAATAATCCTCCGTCATCCCGGCCCGCATCTGATATTTCGCCTCCAGATCGAGCTGCCGCTCGTAGGTATTCTCCAGACTGGCCCAATACATCTTGCGGATCAGTCCCAGCGACGCCGGCCCCTCCGCCAGACCCCGGGCCACCGCCATCGCCTGACCCGGCAGCTCCGGATCGTCGACCACGCGATTGATCATGCCCCACGTCAGCGCCGTCTCCGCCGGCAATCGTTCCGCCAGCAGCGACAGCTCCATCGCCCTCGCCATCCCGATCATCCTCGGTAGTACATAAGACGAGCCGCAGTCGGGCACCAATCCGATCCGTGCGAATGCCTGGAGAAATGACGCCGAGCTCGCCGCGATCCTGATATCCCCCATCAAAGCGAGACTCATGCCCGCCCCGGCGGCGATTCCATTGATCGCGGTCACGATCGGCATGGCCAGGTCGCGCAGGCGGATGAAGGTCGGGTTGTACCAGGCCTCCAGATCACTCTTGACCTCGCCACGCGCTTCGGCCGCTCGATCGCGCGGCGGACGATCCGGATCGTTCAAATTGGCCCCGGAACAAAATGCCCGCCCGGTACCGGTGATCACCAGGCACCGTGCGCCGAGAGCCTCAAGCCGGTCGAGCGCCCACGTCATATCCTGGCGTAACTTAAGTCCGAAGGCGTTGAGCACGCTGGGATCGTTCAACGTCATGACGGCGACGTTATCTTCCAGTTCCAGCAACACGCGGCCATTCGGCCCGGATTCCGCGGCGTCATTCATGTCAGATCGCTCCCGCCTCTCGCAGCCGGTTCAGTTCGTCGGCGGACAGGCCAAGCCATCCACCATAGACCTCGTCATTATGCTCGCCGACGCGCGGACTAACCCGGGTCGGCACCTTGTCCGTGCCATGGAAACGCAACGGCGAGTTCGGCAGCACGACCGGCCCGTAATCATAATGATCGACCACCTCCAGCATGCCGCGGCCATGCATGTGCGGATCGTTCATCAGCTCCTCCAGATCGCGCACCGGAGCACACGGGATCTTGAACTTGCTCGTCGCCGCGAAGATTTCCGCACGTGTATGGGACCGCGTCCAACCGGACACCAGAGCCTCCGTCTCAGCGTAATGCGCAACACGAGCGTCGTTGCGGATGAACCGCGGATCGTCTTTCAGATCCTCCCGCCCCATGGCGCGCAGCAGATTTTGCCATTGCGCCTCCGTGACGAGGATGATCGCCACGTATCCATCCTTCGCCTCGTACACATTGTACGGCGCGCGATTGAAATTCGCGAACGCGTTGCCGGTTCGCGCGGGAATCTTCTCACCGGCCCGGTGGTATTGATCGATGGCGGTGGCGAGCGAGGCAAACACCGCCTCCACCATCGCCACTTCCACCAGCCGCCCGCGGCCGGTGCGTTCCCGCTCCAGCAGCGCCGTCATCAACCCCGCGTAAAGATGCGCGCCACCGAGAATATCGACATAAGGCGCACCCGTGCGCAGCGGCGGCCCGTCGGCGTAACCCGTCAGACTCATCACCCCCGACGCCGCCTGAATAGTAAAATCCATCGCCAGATTGTCTCGATCCGGTCCCGACAAACCGTACCCCGTCGCCGATGCGTAAACCAGCCGCGGATTGAGTTCGCTAAGTACCGACCAGCCGACACCCAGCCGGTCCATCACGCCGGGAGCGTAATTCTCCACCAGAGCGTCCGCCTTCATGACCATCCGCTTCAGCAGTTCGCGGCCCAGGTCTGTCTTGAGGTCAAGCGTGACGCCCCGCTTGTTGGCATTCAGCGCGGCCACCGGATACGAGCCTGTCTTCCCGGCCGGCGCCATGCCGCGGAGACTTTCCCCTTTCGGCGGCTCGATCTTGATCACGTCGGCGCCCGCCTTGGCGAGCATCATCGTCGCGTACGGCCCCTGGTAGAACTGGGTCAGATCCAGAATGACAAAGCCGTCCAGCGGCGTGTTCGCCATCAGATCACCTTCTCGGCCCGCAGCCCCGCCAGTTCCGCCACGGACAAACCGAGCCAGCCGCCGTAAATCTCGTCATTGTGCTGCCCGACACGCGGGCTCGGCAGCGTCGGCGCGACGTCCGTGCCGTGCACCCGCAATGGCGTCGTCGGCAGCACGACCCGGCCGAGTTCAGGATGATCGACCCACTCCAGCATTCCGCGTTCGTGCATATGCGGATCGTTCATCACCTCGCTGACGTCGCGCACCGGACTCAGCGGAATGCGGAATTTTCGACCCTGCGCCTCGATCTCGGCCTTGGTCAGAGCACCGGTCCATTCGGTGACGACCGCTGTCACCTCGTCGATGTGCTGATTGCGCCCATGCATGGTCTGCAGTCGCGGATCGTCGGTGAGGTCAGTGCGTCCCGCCGCCTTCAGGATATTGAACCAGTGCTGATCCGTGCCGGTATGAATGGCCACATATCCATCCTTAACCGCGAACACGCCATACGGCGACGTCGCCCCGCCAGCCCCATTGCCGCTCCGAGGCGGTACCACTCCGCGGCGCCGGTACTGCTCCATGGGGCCCGCGAGCGTGAAGTAAACCGACTCCTGCATCGCGACTTCGACCAGACGTCCGACGCCGCTGTGCTCACGCTCGAACAGCGCTGTCATGATGCCGGCATAAGCGTGAATGCCGCCCATGAAGTCCGCGACAGTGACGCCCGTGCGCACCGGCGGACCATCGGCAAAGCCGGTGACGCTCATGAGTCCCGCGGCCGCCTGCACCGTCAGGTCCATCGCCAAATCGGAACGATT
>JBEKGV010000514.1:0-4319 GCA_050012615.1 Acetobacteraceae bacterium
AGACTGACTCTTGCCATTGTCGTCATGGCCCGGCTCGTCCGGGCCACCTGTCGCGGCACCGTGCTGGTACAGGTGGCCCGGACGAGCCGGGCCATGACGGATTTGAAAAGCCGTACGTCAATCTTTCGGCCGATTGATATTACGCCCGCCTGGATGACGCCCACGTGGGTCACGCCCGCCCGGGTCACGCCAGCACCAGGCTGGTGATCAGCACATCGCGCAACACGCCCGGCCCCATGACAAGGTCCATCCGGCGGAACAAATCGGCCCGCAGGCGATCGAGCCCCAGACCGCCGTCGATCTCGCCGTCCCGCAGCGTACGAAGATAGGTGAGCAACGCGTCGTAAACCCTTGGAGAAAGGGCCTCTGCCGCGCCTTTCTCGGTCGTGCCCTTCGCCAGTTCGATCGACAGCTTGATCCGCATCTGCCGCGGATGGCCATTGTTGGGCAGCGTGAGAGCCATTTCCGGAAGATCGATGAATACCGGCTTCGTGGCGGCGGCGAGGGGTTCCGCGGGCTCCGCGCGGCCGGCCGCTGTCCGCGTCTTGTCCGCCAGCCCAGGCACGAATTGCCACGCGGCGAAGCCTCCACCGGCGAGGAGGAGGATGAAGATGCCCAGAAACAATAGCTTTTTGCCGCGCCGCTTGCGGGGCGGGGCGGCGTCCAAGGTTTCGCCGCTTTGCGGCCTGGTCTCACTCATGTGCAGGCCCTTCTGTGCCTCGTGCGTTCGCCGCCTGGAGATTTTCTGCGAAATTCCGAAATCTCGAATTTTTCGCGAGACAACCGGGGGCGAGGTCGTTATAAGTGCCCTTGCGAAATAACGCCAGAACATTTTTTGCGAAAATTTGTCCTCGGGGCGTCGGGCGGAACCCCGGTCGTCCCCAACCTGGCTAGCCCCGGGGGCCTCGTCCGAACAGCGAATGGAGCAGCAGAAGGCCGCTCATGAACGTCTTTGCCAGCCTCAAGGCCACTCTGGCCGCTCTGGATCCTGCGAAACGCGCGGGTTTGGCGATGGCCGTCGTGGCCGTCCTGCTCGTGATCGGCTGGGTCGCCACCCATTCGGGCGAACCCATGGGGCTGCTTTACTCCGGGCTGGATCCGAGTGAGGCCGGCCGCATCGGCCAGCGTCTCGACGAGCTCAAGGTGCCTTACCAGAACCGCGGCGACGGTACGACCATCATGGTCCCGGCCTCTCAGGTTCCCCGGGTGCGGATGGACCTCGCGGCCGCCGGCATGCCGCGCCAGGGCGGGGCCGGCTACGAACTGCTCGACACCCAGTCGCCGATGAGCATGACGTCGTTCATGCAGCGCGTGCAGCGCCTGCGCGCGCTGGAAGGTGAACTGGCGCGGACCATCGTGACCCTGGACGGGGTGAAGGGCGCACGGGTCCACATAGTATTGCCCGAGCGCGAGAGTTTCGCCCGCGATACCCCGAAACCGACCGCCTCGATCGCGGTGACCATGGCGGGCGCCATGCGTCTCGCCACCCGTCAGGCCGTCGCCATCCGCCTGCTTATCGCCGGCGCCGTTCCCGGGCTGCGCCAGGAGGACGTCTCGGTGCTCGATCCGTCCGGCGTCGTGCTCGCGGCGGACGGCGGACAGGACGTGTTGGCCTCCGGCCATCTGGAGGAGCTCAAAGCCAACCGCGAGCAGGCGCTGCAACAGGCCATTACCCAGCTTTTGGAGCCGCTGGTCGGTCCCGGGCGGATGAAGGCGGTGGTCGCCGTCGATATCGATATGTCGCGCGAAGTATCGCATGAGGAGAAATTCGACCCGCTGTCGCAGGTCGAACGCTCCCGGCACATCCAAAAGGACAAGGAGGCGACGGAAGAGGGGCAACCGCGCGAAGCGGTCTCGGTGGCGCAGAACCTGCCGACCCAGCCGTCGGGCACCGACCCGGACGCGCCGGCGAAGAACGCGACGTCGAACACGCGCGACGGCGAGACGGTGAATTACGAACTCAGTTCGGTGCGCAGCGAACGGGTGCGCGAGCCGGGCGATCTGAAACGGATGACCGTCGCGGTCGTGGTCGACGGCACGACGGACAGCGCCGGAGCGTATCACCCGCGCCCCAAAGAGGAGCTTGACCGGATTTCCGATCTTGTCCGTTCCGCTGTCGGCTTTGATGCGAAACGCGGCGATCAACTGACCGTGGATACCATGCAGTTCATCGCGGCGCCGAATGCCATCGGCGAGATGGGTGACGTGACCACCTCTGCTTCTCAGTCCTGGTTGCTGCCCGCCGGTGTCGCCGGGGTGCTCGTGCTTGCCGGCGGGGCGTTCCTGTTCTTCCGCCGGCGTCAGGGTTCGGCGGGCGCACTCCACTCGGCTTTGACCGCCGCGGGTCAGACAGCGATCGCCGGCGTTCTTGGCGCCGCGGGGGCATCCGCCGGGTCCGGGGGATCTGACCAATTGCTGCTCGCCACCGACCAGAGCACCGGCGCGGTCGCGACATTGAACGCCATTTTCGACACCCAGCCGGATGAGGCGCTGGCCCTCGTCAGAGCCTGGATCGCCGAGGGATCGCCGGCATGAGCCTCCGCTTCCGCCCTCCGCCACTCGCCGGATTTTATGAAGGAGACGGCGCCGATCACGCCGCCGCACTGGTCGAGGCGCGCGAACAGGGGTTCGCGGAAGGCCGTGAAAAGGGGTTGCTGGAGGGTCACGCGGCGGGGGTCGCCGACGGCGAGGCGCGAACCCGGGGTGTCCTGCTGCCGGAGCTGGACGCTCTCCAGGAGAGTTCTGCGAAACGCGACAGATACGATGCAGTCGCCTTTGCGTTGCGCCAGTTGCTCGAGGGACGGGAGCGAGATCTCGCGGCGTTGGAGACCAACGTGCGGGAGGTCGCCACCGCCGCGTTGCGGGCGCTGTTCCCGGTCCTTTTGTCGCATGCCATCGGCCCGGAAATCGCTGCGTTGGTGGCGAGCGCGCTGGCGGAACGCGCGCCGGAGACGCTTACCTTGCGCGCGCATCCTGACACCCTGGCCGCCGTTTCGCCGGATACAAGGGCAGAGACCGAAAAAGGGCGGCTGGTACTCGCGCCCGACCCGAGGCGGGCGTTCGGCTCGGTCGAGATCGCCTGGACCGGAGGCGGACTGACGTTCGATCCCGCCGCCCTGCTCTCGCAGGTCACGGCCGCGCTGGGTGCCGAAACCGTTCCGGCGCCGGTCCCGCTGTTGCCCGACGGGCTGATCCTGGAACTGCTCTCGGCGCTGCCCGGGTCACCCAGGCCCGGTCATTTTCCGCCCAGTACGTTTCCCGAGATTCCGCAACCGTAGAAGGCATTCCCATGAGCGAAACCCGCGGCCCGATCCCCGAGGACAGGCTTGCCTCCGTGATGGACATTCCAGTTACCCTCAGCATCGTACTGGGCGAGCAGTCCATTCCGCTCGGCAAGCTTTACAGCCTGAGCCGGGGGTCGGTGATCGTGCTCGACAAGCAGATCGGCGAGCCGGTGGATATCCTGGTGAACGACCGGCTCGTGGCACGCGGCGAGGTGCAGGTGACCGAAGACGGGCGCCTCGCGGTGGCGATGACCGAAATCGCCTCGTCCGGGTTGACCTGATGGGTATGCACCTCTCCCGCGTCATGGCCCGGCTCGTCCGGGCCACCTGTGCCAGCACGGTGCCGCTATGGATGGCCCGGACGAGCCGGGCCATGACGGCGGAGGGAGAGGCACCGTCCCGAGGCGTTGGACAGCGGGCCATGAAGGACCGGCGGGTCCAACGCGCGATGTGC
Source organism: Acetobacteraceae bacterium (assembly GCA_050012615.1). GTDB lineage: Bacteria > Pseudomonadota > Alphaproteobacteria > Acetobacterales > Acetobacteraceae > Rhodopila. The sequence goes on from JBEKGV010000514.1 coordinate 3,739, forward strand.
CGCCTCGCCGTCCTGGCGATCGTGCTCATCCTGGCGATCCCCGCCGCGTCGGCGCTGGCGCAGAGTGTCTCGATCAATCTCGGTTCCGGCGGCGCCGGCGGAGACAATGCCGCGACCGGCGGCCAGAGCATGGCGTCCAATGTGGTCGGCATCCTCGCCATCACCTCCGTCCTGGCGCTGGCGCCGGGCATCCTGGTGATGGGAACGTCGTTCACCCGCCTCGTGGTCGTGCTCTCCATGCTGCGCACCGCCCTGGGCTTGCAGTCGTCGCCGCCGAACACCGTGATCGTCAGTCTCGCGCTGTTCCTGACCGCGTTCATCATGGGGCCGACGTTCGAGACCGCTTACCGCGACGGGCTGCAGCCGATGATGCAGGGAACCATCTCCGAAGAACTGGCGATGGATCGCGCGATCAAGCCGTTCCGCGGCTTCATGGAAGCGAACACCAGCAATAAGGACCTTGCCCTGTTCATCGATTTGTCCGGCTGGAAACCGGACGCCAAGCCCGCGAACGATCCGGGGGCGATGCAAGCGCCCGCGGGGGGTGAGACCGGTTCCGGCGGCAAATCGCTTTTGATGGG
>JBEKGV010000515.1:0-4304 GCA_050012615.1 Acetobacteraceae bacterium
ACGCCGGGAGCCGCGTCGAACATCAGAACGGAAGCTGAATCGGGCCGTGCTATGTCAATGATCGCCGCCCCCTCCAGCCGGGCGGTCTTGCGCAATTCCGCCAGCGCGGCCGAGGCCATCGCAGGTAATCCGCTATCTTCCATCCCAGAATCTCCGATGCGCGCCAGCCTGAAGTGTCTGATGCGGCCCCATTTGTCGCACGGCGTCTCTTGCCGGCTGGTAACGGGGCGGCGACCTGGGTCATATTCTGAGACGATGTAGACAGCGGAAGAGCGGCAAATGCGAGCAGTCTGGTACGATCGGCAAGGCCCGGCGAATGAGGTTCTCGTACCGGGGGAGTTGCCTACGCCGGAGCCGGGAACTGGCGAGGTCCGCGTGCGTCTGGAGGCCTCGGGCGTCAACCCGTCGGACACTTATCGCCGCCGCGGCGCTGTGCCGCCGGAATATCCCCGCGTGATCCCCAACAGTGACGGCGCCGGAATTGTCGACAAGGCCGGCCCGATGGTCCCCGAGCGCTGGGTCGGCAAGCGCGTCTGGCTCTACAACGGCCAGCGCAACGGCCGATGGATGGGGACCGCCGCCGAGTATATTTCCCTCAACGCCGACCTGGTCACGGAATTGCCGTCGCATGTTTCGTTCGCCGAGGGCGCGACGCTCGGTATTCCCGGCATGACCGCGCATGGTTGTGTGTTCTCGGCCGGACCGCTGCAGGGCAAGATCGTGCTGGTCACCGGAGGCGCCGGCGCGGTCGGCCATTATGCCGTGCAACTCGCCGCATGGGCGGGTGCTTCGGTGATCGCGACGGTCAGCTCGGAAGAAAAAGCGGCGAGAGCGCGAGCCGGAGGTGCCGCGTTCGTCATCAACTACCGCACCGAGGATGTGGCGACGCGCGTCCGCGACATCACCGGCGGCGAGTTGGCCGACCATGTGGTCGATGTCGATCTCGGCGGCAATCTGGCCGCGACGCTGGCGTCCGTCCGGGATGGCGGCAGCATCGCGTATTACGCGTCGAGAGGAGCGCTCGAACCGCCGGTACCGTTGCGCACGGTGATGGCGAAAAACCTGACCATCCGAGGCTTCGTGTTGCCCACCAGCCCGCATGCCGACCGCAAGCGCGCGCAAACCGACATGGCCCGTTTCATCGCCACTCCTGGCCGCATCCTCTCGGTCGATGGTGCCTTTCCACTGTACGAAACCGCCGCGGCGCATCTGTCCGTGGAACAAGGCGGTAAAGTGGGCACGGTTGTCGTCGAGCCACAGAAATAGGCATGCTGGTTCGCACCCGCCGTCCCTGAGGAGTTTTTGATCATGGCTGATCCATCGCTCGCCCTCGTTGTCGGTGCCAATCGTGGCATCGGGCTTGGTGTCGTGAAGGAAATGTCGCGCAAGGGCTGGTCGGTAATCGCCACAGCCCGGCGGCCAGATGAGGCAAAAGACCTGCGAACCCTGGCCGCCTCGAACCCGGGAAAGCTTCAGATCCTTCCGTTGGACATGACCAACACCGCTCAGGTGGACGGGTTCGCCGGGACGATCGCCGGCAAGAAGTTGGACGCGGTCCTGATCAACGCCGGCACCAGTGGACCCGATCACATGAGCGCCAGCCAGGCGACCGAAGCGGAAATTGGCAGCCTGATGTTCACCAACGCGGTCGCGCCAGTCCGTCTCGCGCGCACTCTGATTGGTTCGATCCGTGAAAAAACCGGCGTGCTGGCGTTCACCAGTTCGATCATGGGCAGCGTGGAGTTGAATACCGAGGGGTATCATGAACTGTATCGCGCCAGCAAAGCGGCGCTGAACTCGCTGACACGCGGGCTATGGTCCGAAGTGAATGGTCACGGGATCACTCTGTTGAGCATGCATCCCGGTTGGGTGCGGACCGACATGGGCGGCCCCTCCGCGCCGGTCAGCGTCGAACAGAGCGCGCACGGCCTGGTTGCCATGATCGAGCGGGAGCGCGGCAAGCACCGCCATGAGTTCATCAGCTTCACCGGCGAAGAGTTGGCCTGGTGACGGCGACCTTTGCGCTGTCGCCGCGTCGCCGCTGAATGATCCCGGTTTCGATCGTCACGGGATTTCTCGGATCGGGCAAGACCACTCTGATCGGCCGCGTTCTGCGAGATCCGGAATTCGCTCGGACCGCGGTCATAGTGAACGAATTCGGTGAGATCGGGCTCGACCACGAACTGATCGCGAGCGGCAACGAAACCTTTCTGGCGCTGACGACGGGATGCCTGTGCTGTGCTGTTCGAAGCGATCTGATCGAAACCCTGCTGGAACTGCGCGAGCGTGCCGGCGGATTGTTCGACCGAGTTCTGATCGAGACGTCCGGCCTCGCCGACCCCGCGCCAATCCTGCACGCATTGATGACGGATCGGACCGTGTGCGCGACGCACGTGATCGATACGGTAGTGACCGTGGTCGATCCGATGCACGGCGAAGCCACGCTTGACCGTTATCCCGAAGCGCGGCGTCAGATCGCGGTCGCGGATCATCTCGTGTTTAGCAAGATCGATCTCGCCACCCCTGGCCAGGCTTTGCTGCGCCGGATCGATATTCTGAACCCGCTCGCTGCCCGGTCCGAAGGGCCTGATGTGCGACCGGGTTCGCTGTTCGCGGGCGCCGATCCAATGGTGCGCGCGGAGCGACTGTACACTCTGGCCGACCGCACGATCGGATCCCCATTCAAGCGAGCGCGACACACTGATGGGATTGAAACCGAATCCTTTCGCCGCGACCGGAAGCTGCCCGCGCTGGCGTTGACGTTATGGTTGCAGGCTCTGGCGGAACATTGCGGGGACCGCCTGCTCCGGATGAAGGGACTGGTCGCCATCGAGGAAATGCCCGGGCGGCCAGCTGTCGTGCATGGGGTTCAGCACGTTTTTTCAGCGCCCGTGTTCCTGGACAGTTGGCCGACACAGGATACCGACACTCGGCTGATTTTCATTTTCCGCGACATGCCTCGACATTTTCCGGCACGCCTGTTGGATGCGATCGAGGAAGAAGTGCGCGAGGAGCTAGGGGCCATAAGACCCGATCATTAAGCCCGTCCGCCTCCGGCTGGAGATAATGCGCGGAAAGCGTTAGTCTCTACCGGTACGGAGGAAAACGCCATGAAACGGCGAAGCCTGTTGACCGGCGCAGCGGCAACGCTCGCCGCGCCCGCGATTGGCGGCACCACGAAAACCCTGCTGTTCGCGCCGCAATCGCCGTTGGCCAGTCTGGACCCCGTTTGGACCAGCGCCATGACGACCCGCAATATCGGGTTTCAAATTTACGACGTGCTGTTCGGCCGCGACGAGTGGATGAATCCGAAGCCGCAAATGCTCGCCGGCTACGTGATCGAGGACGACGGCAAGCGCTGGACCATGACGCTGCGCGACAACCAATGGTTCCATGATGGCGACAAAGTGCTTGCGCGAGATTGCGTCGCGTCGTTGCGGCGCTGGATGGTGCGCGATCCGGTCGGAGCGACCTTATCGGCGCGGCTTGACGCGTTGGAGGCACCGGATGACCGCACCATCGTCCTGCGCCTTAACCGTAAGCTGCCGTCGCTGCCGAAACTGCTGTCAAAATTCCAGACGGCCGCGGTGATGGTGCCGGAGCGGCTGGCGAAAACCGACCCTTTCAAGCAAATGCCGGAAGCGATCGGCAGCGGACCGTTTCGCTTTCTGGCCGATGAATACGTCATTGGGAGCCACGCCGCGCTCGTGCCGTTCGAACGCTATGTGCCGCGCGAGGAAAAGCCGAGTTTTACCTCCGGCGGACACAAAGTGCTGGTCGATCGCATGGAGTGGCGGATGATCCCCGATGCCGCGACGGCGACGAACGCGCTCACGACCGGAGAGATCGACTGGCTGGAAATGCCGCTGCCCGATTTGCTGCCGGTGTTGCGGAGCGCACCCAATGTGAAGATCGGCCGCCTCGACGATTACGGGTTCATCAGTCAGTTGCGGCCAAATCACGTTGTCACGCCGACCAACAATGTGAAAATGCGCCGAGCCATCCGCGCGGCGATCAGTCAGCGAGAGGTGATGGACGCCGTGATGGGGGGCGATCCGGACAGCGCGATCGTTCCCATGGGCTATCTGGCGACCGGGAACCCCGAGGTCGACACGGCTGGAATGGAAGAAATCACGAAGCATCGTTCCCCGGCCGAGATCAAGGCGATGTTCGCCGACGCCGGATATAATGGCGAACGCCTCGTGTTGCTGCACACGACGGACCAGCCATTTTACAACCTGGCGACGCTCGTCGTCGCGGATTCACTGACCAGGATAGGCGTCAATGTTGAAGACCAGGCCATG
>JBEKGV010000516.1:0-4295 GCA_050012615.1 Acetobacteraceae bacterium
CACCCATGGTGTCGAGCCTGGTGATAACGAGTTGAGCGGTCATTCCGATACGTCAAACCCCGGCGGCAATGAATCGCTCGTTTGCATCAGAACCGGCTCAAGCAGCCCAGGATCGGGGTGACGAGTGGTACGAAGCTGACGCAGCGCCAGGAGCTGAAACGGACGGTCGAATAGCGACGTGATGGGCCGGCCATGCTCGGCCAGGTACGACCTGACCATTTGGTCCGCGAACTCCGGTAGTCCTTCATAACCGCGACCGTAGACAATGCTTCGGATCGCCAAATTCTCCAACCGTCCACGCATCTGCCTGACCTTGCGTTGAAATTGCCGCCGCAGATCGTGGAGCCGAAACGGCGACAGCGTGGGAATTTCATAAGTTGCCTCCGGGCTGCCGCCAATTCGTTTCGGCTCCCATGCGACATGCAGAGGATCGAGATCATGCATGGTCATCGATCCGATCAACCCGTCGCCGTAGTAAAGGCCGATCGGCAGCCGAACCTTTCGCGCCGTCAGCCGCGCGATGAAGTCCGGACGAAGCGCGTGCAGCTGACCATGCAGCCGGCCGCCTTCAATCAGGGTCGGCTGTGTATTCCGATACATGGTTCGCCCGTTCACGGCCACTCCGGTCGCCGCGATCACGTCCTGGCGTGTCGCCAGGCACGCCTCCATCGCGGCCAGTGCGTTGGGCCCGATCTTAACGTAGGCATCGATGAAGAAATAGTAACTCGCGGACCCGCGCAGCGCGTAGAAGAACTGATTGATCGCGTTCGCCTTGTCGGCATGGGCGATCGTGTAGACGGCGATCGCGATACCTCGCCGCCTGGCCGCGCCCAGAGCCAGCGTGGCGCTATCGTCGGTCGAGCCATTCACGATCAGCGTGATGAGGGTGCGCCGGCCGCGGCTGGCGTCGGCGATACTTTCGATGCACCGGGCAATCGATCGACGCTCGTTCCGGCAGAACACGGCGACGTTCCAGTCCCATTGTTCGGCGAGGGTCACGTCGGGACGTCCTTCGGTCATCCGGGTGTCGTTTAGCCGATGCCGGGCGGCCGCGGTCCGGGAAAAGCAATAAATCCGCCGGGAACCCGAAATCATCCGGTTGCGAACCGCCCGCGACACCCATATTGATGGGTCTTTACTTCTCAGCGCCCACGATCTCCTGTCGGGGGCCAGCCCAGGAATCAGGCGCAAAGTGAACGAACTTATCCAGACGACCCGTCTCCCTTCCGGCCTCACGATCGTGACCGAGCGGATGGACCGGGTCGAGACAGTCTCTTTCGGCGCCTATGTCGCCACCGGCTCCCGCAACGAGACCGAAGCTGAAAATGGCGTCTCGCACTTCCTCGAGCACATGGCGTTCAAGGGCACCGAAACCCGCTCCGCCGCCGCGATCGCCGAGGAAATCGAGGCGGTCGGCGGTCACATCAACGCCTACACCGCCCGAGAACAGACCGCGTACTACGTCAAGGTCCTGAAGGAAGACACCGCGCTCGCCGCCGACATCATCGGCGACATCCTCACCCACTCGACGTTCGAACCGGAGGAAATGGAGCGTGAACGGGGCGTGATCCTGCAGGAGATCGGACAGGCCAACGACACGCCCGACGACATCATTTTCGACCACTTCCAGGAGGTCGCTTATCCGCTCCAGCCGCTCGGCCGGCCAATCCTCGGGACCGAGGACGGCATCCGGGAAATGCCCAGAACCACGCTGACCGGCTACATGAGGCGCCATTACGCGCCGCAAAATGTGGTTGTCGCGGCCGCCGGAAAACTGGAGCACGACCACATCCTCGACCTTGTTGAGCGTCACTTCGCCGATTTGCCCGCGCATGTTCCGCCAGGGCTGCAGACCGGCCTCTACGAGGGCGGCGAGTTCCGTGAGGACCGCGATCTCGACCAGGTCCATATCGTACTGGGCTTTCCGTCGGTGGGGTATTCGGATCCCGATTACTATCCGACCCTGATGCTCTCCACCGTGCTCGGCGGCGGCATGTCGTCGCGGCTGTTCCAGGAAATCCGGGAAAAGCGCGGGCTTGTTTACTCGATCTACTCCTTCGCACAGCCCTATATGGATGGCGGGTTGTTCGGGATTTACGCCGGGACCGGCGAAAGCGAGGCCGAGGAGCTGATGCCGGTGACCCTCGAAGAGCTGCGCAAGGTCCAGACGTCCGTCACCGAGGCGGAACTGGGGCGCGCCAAGGCACAGGTGAAGGCGAGCGTGCTGATGTCGTTGGAAAGCACCGGCAGCCGCTGCGAGCAGCTCGCCCGGCAAATCCAGGTGTTCGGCCGGGTGCTGTCCACTGAGGAAACCGTCCAGAAGATCCTGGCGGTGATGCCGGAGGATGTGCAACGTGCGGCGGTTCGTCATTTCCGCGGTAAACCGACCCTCGCCGCCATGGGCCCGGCGAAGCGCGTTCCTGGCCTGAGGGCGATCGCTGAGACGCTGGCGTCGTAACCGACTGACGCTGCACGCCTGACCGAGGGTGCGGGTGGAACGAGGACTCGCGGCGGCGTTGCGGGGCCGGTGCATTTGGCCGGCTTGCCCGCCAACAAATTCTGGAATCCGGGCGCCTACCTGTGCTTAGAGCATGATTGCTTCGGGTTGAAGCAAACATGCTCCAGTACCCAGGATCGCTGAAGCGCGGTACACCCGCTCGCGTCATGGCCGGGCCTGACCCGGCCATCTCTACCAGCACGGTGCGGCGATAGGTGGCCGGGTCAGGCCCGGCCATGACGATTTAGCGGCAACGACTCGCGGTTTTCCGATCGCGGGTACCAGGGGCCTGTGTTTGAGAGCGTGGTTTACGCTTGCCGATCATCCGGCCTGAAGCGATCGCGCTCTGACTTCGGCGGTATCCTCGGAAAGGATCAACTGTGCGCATAACGATGATCGGTGGCGGCTATGTCGGACTCGTTTCCGGCGCCTGCTTCGCTGAATTCGGCACTGACGTGGTGGTCGTGGAAGCCGACGCCGGAAAACTCGCGGCGTTGCGGGCAGGCCGGATGCCCATCTACGAACCGGGTCTCGAGAAGCTCGTGAATGAAAACGTGGCCGCCGGCCGTTTGTCGTTCACCGGCGACCTGGCCGAGGGGGTCAAGAATGCCGAGGCGGTGTTCATCGCCGTTGGCACGCCGACGCGACGGGGCGACGGCCACGCGGATCTGACCTACGTTTACGCCGCCGTCGAGGATGTGGCCCATGCGCTCACCGAGCCGACGGTCATCGTCACCAAATCGACCGTCCCTGTCGGCACCGGCCGGCGGATCAAGGAAATCGTCAGCTCGGTACGCCCCGATCTGGAAATCGACGTCGCCTCGAACCCCGAGTTCCTGCGCGAAGGCAACGCCATCACCGATTTCATGCGGCCTGACCGGGTGGTGATCGGTGCCGAAACCGACCGGGCTCGCGAAGTATTGGGCCGGCTGTATCGCCCGCTCAATCTGATCGAGACACCGATCGTACATACCGGTATCGAAACGGCGGAATTGACCAAGTACGCCGGCAACGCTTTCCTGGCGATGAAGGTCACGTTCATCAACGAAATGGCCGATTTGTGCGAGAAGGTCGGCGCCGACGTGCACGATGTGGCTCGCGGCATCGGCCTCGATGGCCGCATCGGCCGCAAATTCCTCCATCCTGGGCCGGGCTATGGCGGGTCTTGCTTCCCGAAGGATACGCTGGCGCTGGTGCGCACCGCTCAGGATCACGGCGCACCCTCCCGCCTGGTCGAAGCGACAGTGCTGGTCAACGATGCGCGCAAGTCCAGCATGGCGATGCGCGTCATCGGCGCGTGCGGCGGATCGGTGCGCGGCAAGACGATCGGAGTGCTCGGCCTGACCTTTAAGCCCGAGACCGACGATATGCGCGATTCGCCGGCGCTGCCGATCATTTCGCGCCTGGTGGGTGACGGCGCCGCGATCCGCGCGTTCGATCCCGAGGGCATGGATCAGGCCAGGCCGCTGTTGCCCGAATCTGTCGCCTATTGCCGCGATGCGTTGGATGCCGCGTCCGGCGCCGACGCGGTGATTTTAATTACCGAATGGAATGAATTTCGTGCGCTCTCGCCGGTGCGCCTGAAGGATGCGATGCGCGGCCTCGTGCTGGTGGATTTGCGAAATGCATGGGATCCGATCGCGATGCGTCAGGCCGGCTTCGACTATAACGGCATCGGCCGGCCAAAATGAGCGAATGCGTCGTAGGCCATCCATCCCCTCGTCATGGCCCGGCTTGTCCGGGCCACCCGAACAAGCACCGCACCCGAATAGGTAGCCCGGACGAGCCGGGCCATGAC
>JBEKGV010000517.1:0-4293 GCA_050012615.1 Acetobacteraceae bacterium
AATTGCGCGTAAACCTGCGACAGGTCGGGCACGAGGTCCTTAACGACCGGCATGTGCGGCAGCGGCGTGATTCGCACCGCGCCCTTTACCTCGTCAATCGGCTTCAGGCACGCGAGCGTATTGCCGCCGTCGATGTTCATCGCGCAGGAGCCGCAGATCCCTTCCCGGCAGGAACGGCGGAATGTCAGGCCTGGATCGACCTCGTTTTTGATCTTGATCAGCGCATCCAGCACCATCGGCCCACAGGCATCGAGGTCGATGTTGAAAGAATCCATCCGCGGATTCTGCCCGTCGTCCGGGTTCCAGCGATAGATCCGGAATTCGCGCGTGCGTTTCGCCCCCGCCGGCGCCGCGAATGTCTTGCCATGGCCGATGCGGCTATTGGCGGGTAGGTTGAAGGCAACCATGGCGTTCTCTCATGATGGTCGTGCGGGCATGACGGTCGTGCGGAATGATCGCCGCGTTATCAGTACACTCGCTTCATTGGCGGAATGACGGAGACCTCGTTCGTCAGCGTCCGCATCTTCACCGGCCGGTAATCCAAATGCACCGAGCCGTCGTCGCCGCACCAGGCGAGCGTGTGCTTCATCCAATGCTGGTCATCGCGCTCGGGATAGTCGTCGTGGGCGTGCGCCCCGCGGCTTTCCTTGCGAGCCTCCGCGCCCACCATCGTGGTCATCGCGTTGCCCATGAGGTTCTGCAGCTCCAGCGCCTCCATCAGGTCGCTGTTCCAGATCAGGCTGTGGTCGGCGAGGGACATGTCTTCCATGCCGCGCCAGACTCGTTGCATCTCGGAGACGCCGCGCGCGAGGGTCTTGCTGTTGCGGAACACCGCAGCGTGCGCCTGCATGGTGCGTTGCATGTCCACCCTGAGATCGGCGACCTTGGTGCCCCCCTTGGCGTGCCTCGTGCGATCGAACCGGTCCATCGTTGCCTCGCCGGCCTTGGGCGGCAAAGACGGTTGGCCGGCACCGGCCCGGATCAGCTCCGCCGTACGGGTCGCCGCGGCGCGCCCGAATACCACGATGTCCAGAAGAGAGTTGCAGCCCAGACGGTTGGCGCCGTGCACGGAAACGCACGCACCCTCCCCCACCGCCATCAGACCTGGAACGACGGCATCAGGATCGCCGGGGGTTGGCCGTAATACCTCCGTATGCACATTCGTCGGCACACCACCCATGTTGTAATGCACTGTCGGCAGCACCGGGATTGGGTCTTTGGTCACATCAACGCCGGCGAATACTTTCGCCGTCTCGGATATCCCGGGCAGCCGCTCATGCAACAGCGCGGCGCCAAGATGTTCCAAATGGAGAAAAATGAAATCCTTGTTCGGCCCGCAGCCGCGGCCCTCGTTGATTTCAACTGTCATCGAACGTGACACCACGTCGCGGCTGGCGAGATCCTTGGCCGACGGGGCGTAGCGTTCCATGAACCGCTCGCCTTCCGAGTTGGTCAGATACCCGCCCTCGCCGCGTGCGCCTTCCGTGATCAGACACCCGGCGGGGAAAATGCCGGTCGGATGGAACTGCACGAACTCCATGTCCTGGCACGGCAGACCCGCGCGCAGCACCATGCCGTTGCCGTCGCCGGTGCAGGTATGGGCCGAGGTGCAGGACAAGAAGGTGCGCCCGTAACCACCCGTGGCCAGCACGACCATCTGCGCTCGGAAGCGGTGAATGGATCCGTCTTCCAGGTTCCATGCCATGACGCCGCGACACACGCCCTCCTGGTCCATGATCAGGTCCAGGGCGAAGTATTCGATGAAGAACTCGGCGTCGTGTTTGAGGCTTTGCTGGTAGAGCGTATGCAGAATAGCGTGGCCGGTGCGGTCGGCGGCGGCGCAGGCGCGCATCGCCGGTGCGCCATGGCCAAACTCGGTCATATGACCGCCAAATGGACGTTGATAGATTTTACCCGCATCGGTGCGGCTGAACGGGACGCCGAAATGTTCCAGTTCATAAACGGCCGGAACCGCCTCGCGGCACATGAATTCGATTGCGTCCTGGTCGCCCAACCAGTCCGACCCTTTGACGGTGTCGTACATGTGCCATTGCCACTCATCCTGGTCCATGTTGCCCAGTGAGGCGGCGACGCCGCCTTGGGCGGCCACGGTGTGGCTGCGGGTAGGGAACACTTTCGTGATGCAGGCCGTCTTCAGCCCCGCCGCGCCCATCCCGAAGGTGGCGCGCAGGCCGGAGCCGCCGGCGCCGACCACGACGACGTCGTAGGTGTGGTCGACAATCTCATAAGCTCGCGACGAAGGCAGGGTGATCGCATTCATCAAAGATGTCCTCTTACGAATTCAGGCCGAGGGCGAGCGCGCTGATGGCACAGATCAGCGCCAGCAGGATGCAGAGTCCCTTGACCGCCAGGACCGCCGCGAACTTGACGCCCTCCTGGGTCACGTAATCCTCGATCACCACCTGCAGCCCGAGCTGCAAATGGTGAAACGTGGCGGCGATTAAAGCCAGCATCAGCGACAGCCGCACCGGCGAGCCCAGCCAATCGGCGACATCGGCCTGCGACGCACCCGTGAGACGCGTCATCGACCAAATGAACCACAGGGTCAGGGGCACCAGTGCGATCGAGGTCACGCGCTGCGCCCACCAGTGCTTCGAGCCCGCGCGAGCCGAGCCGAGCCCTCTCGCTCGACCCAAAGGCGAGCGAAGCATATCGATATGTGGCTGAGAATCCGGCATCGCGTCCCCCTACCAGTTGATCAGGCCGACGACCCAGATCAACACGGTCAGCACGCCGGTGCCCGCGAGCACGGCGATACCCGATTTCTGGTAAGCGTCTTCATCATAGCCGTGGACGGTATCCATCCAGAGGTGGCGCAGACCGGTCATCAGGTGAAAGACCAGTGCCAGCGTCCAGCAAAACAGCAGGAAGATGCCGACCGCCGAACCAAGAAAATATTGAAATCGCTCGAACCCGCCTTCCGAGGTGGCGGCGGTCAACAACCAGCCCGTCAACAGCAGCGTGCCGATCCCCAGCCCGACACCGGTCACGCGGTGCGTGATCGACAGGGCCATGCTGAGCGGCCAACGATACACCTGGAGATGAGGAGAAAGGGGGCGGCGGACCAGTTTGCCGTCCGAGTTCCGCGCCACCATCAGCGCGTCGCGTACGTCTCTCAAGGATCACTCCAATTTGGCCGGGGAGGTTGGAGGAACCGGCTTGCCGATTTGTTGCTTAGTCGCCTCCCTATGCCGGGTCAACGCAATCCCTGGGCGTGACTGCTCTGTGATTTGATGAGTCGAATACACCTGTGATTTAGTGGGTCAAATACGTTGGAATACCAGGGCGCCGGTTGCTGCGATGCACAAGGATTTGCCCGCCTAAGGCGACGCTGAACAATAATCGACCCAGGTGGAAGGCACCCTTTAACGTCATCCCCGGGCTCGACCCGGGGATCTCTACCAGCACGGTGCGGCGATTGATCCCCGGAGCAAGTCCGGGGATGACGACTGAGGGAAAGCCCAGCCGAAGCGGTTATTCTCGCCCGTTGACTAACTCACCGGAACGGGACGGTAACGGCGGCCGGTGAAGATGTGGTTCCTGAACGGGGCCTCGTCGCCCCACTCGCCATCAAACCGGTCGCGATCGGGGCGGAAGTCAACCCGGACCACGCCCGTTCCGTCGCGGTCGTGCCAAACGAACTGGCCCGCGCAAGCGCCTGACGGGGTGAAATCGGTCAGCGTGCCATCGTATCCGCCATCCGGGTCCTCGACGTGATACGTCCCGGTCAACTCGCCGGACCCGGTCGAGAATTCGGTATGAAGCTTTTTGATCTGGTCGCCATCCAGCACCTGCCCGGTCCAGGAACCCACGATATCCGGCGAGCAGGCGGGCGGACCCGCGTGCGCCAACGCGGTTAGCGACACGAACGCGAGGATCAGGCACAGACCACGCAACCAACTCATCTTTGGCGACCCGCGATTCAACCGAGGCAATGTTGAACTACGACGGCGCCGCGCGGTCCAGTACTTCCCGCGGCAACGGCGGCGGCAGAGCACGCTCGAGCGCTGCCCGCGCCCGAGCGATCACGGCCTCAGCGATGTCGGAACCGCGGGTCACACCTTCCAAAGTCAGAACGTGAACATCATGAATACCGATTGTACTCAGCACCGCCCGCACATACGGTGTCAGAAAATCCGGCTGCGGCGGCGCACCCGAGGGGCTGGGCCCGGTGAACCAGCCGCCTGAGGCAACGACCACCCAAACCGGCCGGTCGGCCAATTTTCCAACCTTCCCGCCGGGCGTGCTCACGAACGTGCGATGGATGCGGAC
>JBEKGV010000518.1:0-4285 GCA_050012615.1 Acetobacteraceae bacterium
GCCGCGATGGTCGAACTCGTCGCCTTGCATGTACCCGGCGCATCCGGACAGCGCCACCAGGCGCTCGCCGGTGGTCGCCCAGGTGTGGCGCGCGCGCAGCGCACGGCCGATGGTGCGGCGGTCCAGGCGCTCCGCGATGACACCCGTCAGGCCGCCCTTTGTCCCGAACACGGCGGTGCCGGGCACACCACCGCCGCAGCGGCCGCGATGCTCGTCGCCGGCTGCCGAGGCACCCAGGCGATAGCCGTGCCGCACGACGTCCTGCAGCAGCCAGGGGAAATGGCCCCACGACGAGCCGACCTCGACCAGCCGCTCGAGCTTCGGATGATGCCAACCCAGATTGCAGCGGCGGCCCCCAACGTGGGGGATCATCAGGTGCCCGTCGGGGTCGTGAGCATAGGTCGCGTAAACTTCGTCCAATGGCCAGGCGCCAGGGGTCAGTTCGGCGCCTTTCATGTCCTCATTCCATTCGAACGAGCGGACGACGTCGCCGTGCTTGTCGAACGGGAACTCCGGTGGGCCGTCACCCAGAAACACGACGTTGTGATCGCCGCCGGCGCAGGAATTGCCGCACCATTCGGTGCCGGGGTAGCAGACGAAACGTCCGTCACGGTTAAGCTCGGCGATCACCTCGACCGCCCGGTTCCAGCGCGTCTGGGTGATCTGGAAGTCGTTGGCCGTGTAGCCGAGCACATCGAGGCCGGCGACGTCGCGGCCATAGGTCAGGTTGTAGCTGGTGTCGTTGGTGCCGATCGTGTCGTCGGAATGGACGTGGAGGTCGGCATAGAACAACCGCTCGGCGGGAGAACCGGCGTCGATGGTCGTGTAGCATGTCGCAGGCGCGACCGAGGGCATTCCGCGCAGGGTCGCCGTCAGCTCCAGTTCACCGATGGTATTGGTGGGCGGGCGTTCGACCAGAGCCACGGCCCAACCGGTCTCGGCGATGGGTGCGGCCTGCTCAAGGACGACGCTGCCGTCCAGACGTCCGACCAGGTCGACGTGACCGCCTAAATCCCAGCACGTGTTGCCCCATTCGTCCTCGGCCCGCACCCGCGGCGTAGCCTCCGCCATTGGGCGGACCAGGCGCGGCGCCACCAGCACGAGATGATGCGGGGCGCCGGGCACGATCTGCATGACGACGTCGCCCGGGATGGCGGCGAAGCGCGAAGTGCCGACGGCGTCGATGTAGCAGCGGAAGCGGAAATCCTTCTCGACGAAGGTTTGGACCCGTGTACCCGGTCCGCCGAAGCGCTTGTCGCCCATTCGGATGACGATGTGATCGCCGGGGTTCAGGTAGCCGTCGACGATGTCGACAATGATTGCCTTCTGAAACGGCCGCTCATGGCCTTTTTGGTCGAAGCGGACCAGCAGAGACTGCACCGTGGCGGGCTCCTGACCGGGGAGCAGCGGGCCGGCCTGGTACTCCGCCGACACATAGTTGGCCTCCTTCGGGTCGCTGGTCTGAAACAGTGCCCAGTCGGAGTAGAACTTGAACGTGGCCTTGATCCAGGCTCCGTCCGCCAGGCCGGACGCGCCTATCTCGTAGTCCACGACAATCTCGTGCCAGCTGCCGGCGACGAGGCGGCCGGTATGGCAGGTGACGCGCCCCAGGAACGGCATCGCCTTGGTTTTCTCGTAATAGCCGGCCGGGGCGACATAGTCGCCGATCAGCCGCTGCCGGTCGTCGTGGCTCAGTGTCTTCATCGAATATCTCCGAAATCGAGCAAAGGGGGGGAATCGAATCAGAAGGGCCAGGGTGCGGCGGCGTCCCACACGGGCAATCCCAGAAAGCCGTACCAGGGCACCATCACCAGCACGACATAGGCGATGCCGATGAGCGTGCTGCCCAGCCCGACCTTGGCATAGTCGAGCGTTGTGAATTTCTCCGACCCATAAGCGATCACCGCAGCCGTGATCTGGGTCGGCAGGATATACGAAAAACTGTCGCTGTCGCAGACAAGCGTCGTGAACGCGACAGCGTTCAGGTGCATCGCCTGGCCCAGTTGGTAAGTGATGGGTGCGAGCATCGCGACCGCCGCGACGTTCGACAGCATGCCCAGCCGGATGATCTGGGAGCCCAGGATCACGGCCAAAAGTGCCAGCCACCAGCCCAGACCAGCGACCAGTGCATGAAGGATCCCAGCGAGCCAGCCCGCCAGGCCCGATGACGTCATGGCGGTGGTCAGCGTCAGAGCGCCTCCCAGCAGCAGGAATGTGCCCCAGATCGTGTTGGCCTCGACCTGCTTCCAGGAAAACGGGAGCAGGCCCGGCGTGAACAGGACCATGATGCCGATCAGGCCGATGACGCCGAGAGGCAAATGGTGCAGTTCGAAGATCGGGCTGCCCTCGCTCAGGAAGAACAGAGCGGCCATGCAGCCGAATACGCCGATCAGCGCACGCTCGCTCGGCACCATCGGCCCCAACGCGCGGCGCTGCTCGTGGATGCGCGCCTGGCCGCCAGCGATCGCGACCCCGCCGGTGCGGAAGAACCAGCGCACCCACCCCTGCGTGATCACGAACATGCCCAGATAGGGGAACTGCAGCAGCATCCATTGCAGGTAATTGATGTGCAGCCCGTGCGACGCGTACAGGTTGACGAGGATCAGGTTCGGCAGGTGCGCGGTGAGGATGAACATGCCGCAGATCATGCTGCCGTAGACGAGAGACTGGATGACGATGGCTTTCTGGCAGTCGCGCTCGCGCGGGCTGTCGCCCAACATGTTCGCGATGCCGGTGACGACCGGCAGCATCGCCGCCGCCCGGGCGTTGGCGGCGGGCACCAGGAACGCCAGGGCCACATTGACGGCGAACATGCCGGCGATGACCCGGCCGACGGTCGACGCCTTCATCCAGTCCAGGATGGTCAGGGCGATTCTGCGGTCCAGCTGAAGCAGCCGCATCATGCCGCCGAGCATGAAGGCGAACAGGCATAGCCACACGACGCCATCTGTGAAGCCGCTGAACGCCAGGGCCATTGGCGGGCTGGCCTTGCCGGCCTCGATCCGCCAGGGAAGCGCGTGCGTGGCAATGAGAAGCGTCGGGATCGACAGACCGGTGATACCGGCGGGCAACGCCTCGGTCACCCACATGATGCTGGCCCACACCACGATCGCCAGCACGGCCTGGCCTTCGACCGGTAGGCCGGCTGGCGTCGGCAGCAGCAGCAGGATGGCGAAGAACAACAGCCAGGCGGCGGCGAACCCCGCCAAAACCCGGACCGGGTCTCGGCCGCTACGGGTTATGTTGCCGAGAAGCAGACCGACGGGCGTCTCCGAGGGCCTCGCGGGCACGGCTTCGACGGTCGTTCGCACGAGCTGGACGACCTCCGGTGGAGGCTGCCGACCAGGCGAACGATTGGGGACGAGATCGACCGGCGCATCGAATTCCATGCGCGATCCATGACCACAGATAGTTTAGTTTTGAGTAAATTGGGTTTCGTGGCGGGGGCGTGCCGATGAGCGTCGAATCAAGGTGGGCGCACTTCAACTTATGCGTCGTGGCCTCCCGCGACTTGATCGGGGGGATCTCTCGGCACAGATGGCCGGGTCAGGCCCCATAGGACCTAAGTTAAGAGGCCCGCACCTCAATTTATGCGTCATGGCCGGGCCTGACCCGGCCATCAATCGCCGCACGTGCCTCGACAGATGGCCAGGTCAAGCGCGGCCATGACGAGAAAAGCGGCGTGCATCGGCGTTAATTTAGTGCCTACGGGGTCGGGCCCGGCCATGACGACGAAAAGTGGGGCAAACCGACCTCAGTCTAACCCAGGCGTAACGAGTAAGCGACAACGTTCACATCCGCCCAATTCACCCGCCAACGTCCGCTGTCGCCTTCCCGGGAGCCGGAAGGACGTTGCCGCCTCGTTGCGCGGCGGGCGGCTGCTCCAGCCTGATGTCCAGGGGATTGCGGAAGCCGGTGACGGCGACGGTCGGCATCATACGAATGCCCTCCTCCTGGAATGCGATCTTGACCCGCCGGTTGAACTCCCGCTGGACAGCCCAGCGCGCTCCATCGGTGCACGCGATCTGCCCCGCGAGGGTGACCGTGGTCCCGTCGACCCGATCGACCCCCCAAAGCTGCAGATCGCTCAGCATGCCGCTCGCGAACGCTTCCTCCTTTCGCATCTCCGCCGCGATCCTGGCCAGAACTTCGCCGACATGATCGGTGTCCTCCTCATAGTCGACCGTGATCGCCACGGCTGCGTTGCCCTGACCGCGGTTGGAGTTGGTGACAGTCGTGACGGAGCTGAACGGGATGAGGTGAACCGAGCCGTCCCCGGCTCGAA
>JBEKGV010000519.1:0-4284 GCA_050012615.1 Acetobacteraceae bacterium
TAAAGATCACGAATAAGTACCCAAATGCGATCGCGCAGGCGTAGGGCAGTGGTCCGCCGCGGCTGATGCGCCACCGCTCGGCTCGCAATGCCCGGGACGGGAGCGAGAGCCGGCGCATGCCAGGCCTTGTCGGCGTTGATGCGTGTCTGGATGCCAGAGCGGGTACGAGCGGGGCCGGCGGTGTCACGACCCGCCGCGCGACCATGTAAGTAATCGCGTGAGCGGCGCCGGCGAGCGACATCGCGATCGCGAACAGTGAAACCATCCCGGGCGGGAGAACGATAACCACGGCGCCGAGAAGTTTGACGTCGGCACCGCCCATCCAACCGCGCCGCCAGCAAATCGCGGCAACGAGAAAAACGGCCAGCCCGAGTCCGATGCTCATAGCCAACCGACCGTCAGTATACGCCGCGACGATGCCGAAGCAGGCGATCACGGCCGACATCCAGTTCGGCACGGTGCGTGACACGACGTCGTGCCAAGCCGCCAGCAACAATACGCCGCCGCTCGCCAGGGTCATCGCCGGAGTGATCGCCGAGGGCCAGGACTGCAAAAGCGAAAGCGACATCTGGAACCTCGTTCAACCGATGGTCAGATGGCGGAAAACGAAAGACGCGGCGGCGAGGCCCGCCGCCGCGTCTCATGCGTTTCCCGAATGGGAACCCGAGATGTCAGAGGCTGTTGCCGATGGTCGAGAAGCTCTTCGACAGGCTGGTGGCCAGCAGGCTGAAGCCCACGGTAATGGTGGCGACAATCACGCCGGCGATCAGACCATACTCCAGAGCGGTCACGGCGCGGCGGTCAAGCTTCAACTCAAGCCAGGTTTTCATGTACTCGATCATGGTAAACTCCCACAGATGCATTGCCCAAATGCGATTGCCCGGTATCTGTTTGTCCGAACACGCGCAGGGGAGACACGACCACAGGCGGAGTTACTCAGCGGTTTCATCGGATCGGCCTTCATTCGTTCCATGAAGATTTCTCCATGAAGGAATTTTTTCCGTCCGCGCCAGGCGGGACCGTCAACGGTTGCGGAAACGTCCGGGTAAGGACAACCGTGAGACCAGGTCCGCGATCAGCCTCAGCCCGAGACGGAAAGGACCGATGGTGGGATTCTCGGCTCAGGCCATCCGGAATTTTCTGACGAGGGAACGCGCGATTGGATACCTGACGGTCTTCGCGATCACCGAACTGGCCCTGTTCGCATTCAGCGTCGCCTGCGAACACGGCCTGGTCATTCGGCTTGAACGAGACTCGAGCACCGATTTTGTTAGCTTCTACGCGGCGGGTGCTCTGGCCGATGCGGGGACGCCATGGCTCACTTACGACCACGCGGCGCACCACGCCGCCGAGCAAGCCGCGGTCGGTGCAGCGACCATCTATAATTACTTCTATTACCCGCCGGTCTTCATGTTGATCTGCGCACCGCTCGCGGTATTGCCGTACCTGCCATCCTTCATCGTGTTTCAGGTGATTGGCGCCGCGGCCTGTTACTTCGCGGTGCGGATGATCCGGCGCGATCTGCCCGTCGCGGTGTTCCTCGCGTTTCCGGGTCTCTGGTGGGCGGTAGGTACCGGGCAAAACGCCTTGCTCACGGCGGCACTGTTCGCCGCGGGCACCGCGTGGGTCGATCGCCGGCCCTGGCTCGCGGGAATGTGCTTCGGCGCGCTCTGTTACAAGCCGCATTTTGGATTGCTCATCCCTGTCGCACTGATCGCCGGCGGCCATTGGCGAGCCTTCTTGAGCGCGGCCGGCGCGGCGGCATCGTTGATCGCCGCCTCGCTGGTAATTTTTGGATCCAGAACCTGGGACGGCTTCCTGGGCGCGGCGGCTTCCTCGGGCGATGTGTATGCGGCCCATGCGATCTTCATGGCCGGGCTGACCAGCCCCTTCGGGGTATTGATGACGCTCGGTGCCGGGCGCGAGGCCGCGATCGTGGTGCAGGCCGGCGTTACATTGATGGCGGCTTGTGTGGTCGCGCTGATATGGCGATCCCGCGCGGCACTGCCGGTGCGCGCTTCGATCCTCCTCGCGGCGACGCCCGTCGCGGTACCTGTGCTGATGTTCTACGACCTCATGTTGGTGTTCGTGGCGTTGGTTTGGCTCAGTTTGGTAAAGCCTGAACGCGATGGCGCGCCTTGGCGGACGCTGGCAATGGCGGTGGTGTTTATGGGACCGCTGTTATCGGGAAATCTGGCGACCGGGGTGCCGCTGATGGCTGCTCCCATGACAGCGGCGATGGCGTTTGGGCTGACGCTGGCGGTCGCCTGGCCAGGTCTGAAGGTGCGGCGGTTCGAGCCCGCGCACGCTGTTACCGGCGGGGCATGACGCGATATGTGACGACCGGCAATGGTGGCATCGCGGCCACCACCGACGCGCCAGGCGCGGCTTGTGCCGGCGAACCGGGCATCGCGACCACCGAGGCCGCGGTGCCAAACGGCATTGGTGTCCAGATTTGCACACCCGCGATCACGACCGGCATCGCCATCGGTCTTGGATGCGAAGCAAGCATGACGCTCGTGCCCGCCCGAACGGGTACGTCAGCCACCGCCGTTGCAGGGCCCCAGACCGAGAAAACCTGTTGCCGATAAGCGAAACCAAGCACCGGATCGGCGGAATGATAGGCCTCGACAGCGGCTTCCCATGAGCCGGTCCGGCTGAACAGACTGAGCAGGAACCGTGCCGCGTAACGGGCGTTGGCCAGCGGGTCGAAGCCCTGCTCCAGATTTTCGAACGCGAATGGATGATATTGCAGGTTGATTTGAAAACACCCGACATCGATCGATCGGGTGCCGCCATCGAGCAGCGCCCTTGTCGTCTGGGCTGCCGCTTCTTTCGTGTCGAACCACAGGCCCTTACCGGCGGCGTTGATCGTCCATGGCCAGGAGGTGGTTCGACCTCGGATCGGGTCCCATCGGCCACTTTCCACGCGCCCGATCGCCAACAGCAAGCCGGTTGGCAAGCCGCTCGCCTGTTCCGCGGCAATGCCCGCCTGTTCGCATGAGTTGGCCTGTCCGTCCGACAGACCGGGCCATCGCGAGCCGGGCCCCGGTGAACTTGCGGCCTTTGAACCTGCGTCCTCTGCGCTTGCGCTCTGGGGACCAGCGCCTGGAGCACCCGCCCAGGAACTGGTCGTTATCGGATTACCGCCAGAGAGGCAGCACATGACCACGATGAGGCCGACGCAGCCTAGCGATGGATTTCCGCGGGCCATTTTACCGATATTCGTTTCGGAACACACACGGACCTTCCCGGGGAGCATCCCCCGGGACATCCGTCATTGCGTTGTCAGGCTGCTGCCTGGCTGTGGCTTGCGAACGCGGAGTTGTTCGCCGGTTCGACCGTGATTTGCGGTTCGCGCAGGATGTAGCCGCAGCCCCACACCGTATCGATCAGGTTCGGCACACCGGCGACAGCCAGCTTCTTGCGCAAGCGGCAAATGATGACGTCGATCGTCTTCATCTCCGGCTCTTCCATGCCCGTATAGAGATGGTTGAGGAACGCGTTCTTGTTCAGGATCACGCCCTGTTTCAGGAACAGCAGTTCCAGCACACCGAACTCCCGGCGCGAGACAGAAAGCTTTTGTCCGTTCACGCGAACTTCGTGGCGGTCCAGACTTAGTTCCACCGGCCCGAGCCTCAGGACCGAATTGGCGTGGCCCTGGCTGCGGCGGACGACGGCACGCACGCGAGCCAACAGTTCATCGGGATGGCACGGCGCGGTCACGAAGTCGTCGGCGCCTTGATCCAATGCCTTCACCTTGATTTGCGGAGATGCGGCCTCGGCCAGGATGATGGACGGGGTCGACAGACCGGCGGCGCGTGCCAGGCGAACCGCTTCATGCCCAGGCATGTCCGGCAGGTCGAGATCCATGAGCACCAGGTCATAATCGTAAAGCCGCAGAAACTCGAGAGAGTCCCGCCCGGATTCCGTATGCTCGCTGCTGATGCCGTGCTTACGCAATAGTTGCGTATCATTGCCACCTGAGATCGAGATTCGCCCTACCCTGAGTATCAACATCGTTTTGTTCCTTCGCAACGACCGTTTACACGAGTGAAACTCAGCGAAAATTTCATTCCGGTAAACTTGGCCAGAGGACAGAGCCAAACGGACTAGCGGCTTAGGCCATTTGGCCTAGGCGGTACGGTGGAACGAAAAGTTACCCCGCGCCACGTATAACGTCGCGGGACATTTCCAAAGTGCGCTCTTCACGGGAGTCGGGTTTCCAATAAGCAACGTTCTGCTCAGATCGGCCGGTGGGCGGGTTTCATCTGCGTCATGTTC
>JBEKGV010000520.1:0-4281 GCA_050012615.1 Acetobacteraceae bacterium
GGCAATTGCCGCGACCAGTTCGTCCGTCCCCATTGCACGCGCGTCGATCATCTGGAACTGACGGAGATAGGTGGGAATCATCTGGTCGCCGGCACCGGCCAGAATGACCGGCAACAATATTCCACCGCGCGAACGCTGCTCGCTCACGATGAAGCCCAACTCGTACATGACCAAACCGGCGGCTGGAAAATCTTCCCCAACGAGCACGACGAATACGTCGCTTTGCTTAACGCCACGCTCAACGGCGGAGACCCAATCCTCGCCGGGTGTGATCGTACCGTCTGTCCAAATGCGCATCCCCGCCAGGGAGAGCCCGGACTCAATCCTTTCCGCTACGTCGTGATTGGCACTCGCGTAGGAGAGGAACACCTGACATTGGTCACGCATCTGAAACACCTTCCGCGTCCACTTTGATCCTAACGCCCAGCTCCTGAAAATAGGCGGGCAGCCGATTGATGTCCACGAGGACGCGCCTGTCCACAAGAACCCCGAGATATGGGTCACCCACGACCTCGTTCGTCGTCAGACCATGGGTCACGCCGACAATTCGCTTTCGGCTATGTCTAAAGCAACTGATCTCGAACAGGACCCATGGTCGCCTCATTCCCCATGGCGTCAGCAGGACGAGCAATTCAGAGCATTCGGCCTCTGCGTTCAAAATCCGTTCGAGGAAGTCGTCGCCACTCGAAACGTCTGCTTCGTCAAGGAAGGCCTCGGCACCAAGGGCTCTAACCTGAGTGGCGATCTGACGTGCGACCCAGGTGTCGAGTGATGAATGAGAAATGAAAACCTTGATCGCCATTTACAACAGCTTGCCCGAATGGGGTCAGTTATACAATCATAAGTTGTAAATACTCCGCTAAATCGCGGATCGTCTCCAATCACGCCACCGACTCCACCGTCCAGGTTGCCGACCGCACCAACGGCGACCGCTCCAGCGCCTCTACGACCGCATCCAGTTCAGCGTCCTTGGCCGTTGTCGGCACCAGGATCGCCGCCAACTCCACCTGCTCGTCATTGTCGGACAGTGTCTCGACCTCGCGAACGGGGTAATTGGCGCGAGACAATTCGTCGTCGAGCAGATCCCGCACATCCGACACCGCATCAGGCCGGCAAACAACGTGAACCTGGTATTGCGCCTCGGTCACTCCAGGCGAAATCGGCTGCCTGTTCAGTGAGTTCACCAACGGCCGCAGCAGCGTGTTGCCGGCCAGGACGGCGGCCGTGACCGCCACCGCTTCGGCCACCAGGCCGCTCCCGCAAAACGTGCCGACGGCCGCTGAGCACCATAAGGTCGCGGCCGTGTTCAGTCCGCGGATGTTCGTACCGTCCTTTACGATCACCCCCGCTCCGAGAAACCCGATCCCGGAAACGACGTAGGCGATGATGCGTGTTGCCCCGTCCGGACCGACCAGGCGCATTCCCAGATCGGTGAATGCCGCGGCACCCACGGCGACGAGGACGTTGGTGCGCAGCCCAGCGGTGCGCTGACGCCATTGTCGTTCCGTTCCAATCAACAGGCCGAGCACGAAGGCGACCGCGACCGCTGTCACCGTGCGGACGAACGGACTGGCGATGAACGCGGTGATGAGTGGCGGGACGCCTTGCATCTCAGGCCGGAACGGCTTGCATGGAAATTGTCCTCGGCCGAGAGGGGATGCAGCTTCCCGTCAGGAGCACAGTTTCGTCTCGCGGGCCAGACCGCGCGGCGAGCTGCGCGCGATTGACAGGCCGGTGACCGGTCCGCACGCTCCCCTCGCGAAACCGCGTCCTCGTGCGAAAGCCCATCTATGTCCCAACCCAAAGTCGCCCTGGTAGTCGGAGCCGGCGATGCGACCGGCGGCGCCATCGCTCGCCGGTTTGCTCGCGAGGGCTACGTTGTCTGCGTTTCCCGCCGCACCGAAGCCAAACTCTTGCCCCTCGTGCGTCAGATCGAGCAGGCCGGCGGCAGAGCCCATGCGTTTGGCAGCGACGCGCGCCGCGAGGACGACGTCGCGGCTCTCTACGCCACGATCGAACGCGAGATCGGTCCGATTGAAGTGCTGATCTTCAACGTCGGCGGCAATGTCCGCTTCCCGATCCGCGAAACGACGGTGCGGGTCTACACCAAGGTCTGGGAGATGTGCGCGCTCGCCGGATTTTTGAACGGGCGCGAGGCGGCGACGCGAATGGTCCCACGCCAGCGCGGCACGATCCTGTTCACCGGTGCGACAGCGTCGGTACGTGGCGCCGCCGGATACGCGGCTTTCGCCGGCGGAAAACACGCGTTGCGCGCTTTGGCGCAGAGCATGGCACGCGAGCTTGGCCCGTCGGGGATCCATGTCGCTCACGTCGTGATCGACGGCGCGATCGATACCGACTACATCCGCTCGCGTTTTCCGGAACGTTACGAGGCCAGGAAGGATAACGGCGGTATCCTCAACCCCGAGTCGATCGCCGAGAACTACTGGATGCTGCATACGCAACCAAGAGACGCCTGGACTCACGAGCTCGACCTGCGGCCGTGGTCCGAGCCCTGGTGAAGCCCTGAACGGAGACGTGAACATGCCGGGCCCGCTCGACGGTATTCGGGTCATCGATCTGACGACGGTCATTTCCGGTCCGGTCTGTACCATGCTGCTCGCCGACCAGGGCGCCGACGTCATAAAGATCGAGCCGCCAGGTGGTGAAATCGGCCGCCGCACCGCGGGCGATGGCGAGTTCACCGCGATGTTCGTGTCCGCCAACCGCGGCAAGCGTTCGATCGCGCTGGATCTGAAACAACCGGCGGCCGTGGAGGCCGTGTGCCGGCTGATCGCGGGCGCCGACGTGCTGGTGCAAAATTTCCGGCCCGGTACTATGGAAAGACTGGGACTCGATGAGACCGCCATGCGAGCGCTCAACCCGCGGCTGGTTTATGTCTCGATATCCGGCGTCGGCGAAACCGGGCCTTACGTGAAAAAGCGAGTCTACGATCCGGTTATCCAATCGCTCTCGGGCCTCGCGGACGTGCAGGCGGATCAGGCTACTGGGCGGCCGCGAATGATCCGCACCATCGTCGCCGATAAGACCACGGCGGTTTACGCGGCCCAGGCTGTGTGCGCCGCATTGGTGGCAAGAGCTCGAACCGGGGAGGGGCAGCACATCAGACTGTCGATGCTCGACACGATGGTTGCTTTCCTGTGGCCGGAGGCGATGACGCAATACACCGTCGTCGGCAAGGAAACCGCCGCGACCCCCGCTGCGCGCCCCGATCTGATCTTCCAGACGCTGGATGGCTACATCACCGTCGGCTCGCTGTCCGATTCCGAATGGCGTGGGCTGTGCTCAGTCATTGATCGCCCGGAATGGATCGACGACCCCCGTTTTCGGTCCCCCTCCGCCCGGTCGATGAACGCCGCCGAGCGATTGACGCTCGTCGGCGAGATCCTTGCGCGTGGGCACAGTCAGGACTGGCTGGATCGCCTCGACGCGGCGGACGTTCCCTGCGCGCCGGTGCTGCGCCGCGGCGACGTGATGAACAATGTTCAGGTCATCAACAACGCGTTGATCGAACTCATGGAGCAGCCCACGATGGGCACGGTGCGGCAACCCAGACCGGCGGCAAGGTTCGAGCGTACACCAGCGCGAATCGGCGGGCCGGCGCCTCGGATCGGCGAACACACCGATGCGATTTTGGCAGAGGCTGGCTATTCCCCGGCCGAGATCGAGTCGATGAAGGCCTCGCGCGCAGCCAGCGCGGCAACGAGTGTTGTATGACAACGACCCGTTTGTTTCGATTCGGTTTCGAAGACGCGAATTTGGATCAACTGTTCGCAGGGACCCGAGCGGCCTGGACCACAAGGACCAATCGGCGTTTATCTGCGTTTATCCGCGGTTCAATTCTTTCTTTCTTGAGTCAGCCGCCGTTGCCTGAACCTGACAAAGAAAAATTTAGCCGCGGATGGACGCAGATGACCGCGGATGTTTCTCAACCGTTAGCTGAACGGGTTTCTGCTTCGCTGACACGCGGTCATCGCGCCCCAGGAGAATCAAATGTCGGTTGCTGACGGCAAACGCATCCTGTGGGGTGTCGGCACCAGTCGCACTATCCGCGCCCACTGGGCTTTGCACGAACTAGGCCTCGAGTACGAGCGACGTCCGATCCAATCCCGCACGGGGGAGACCCAGACACCGGAATTCACCGCCCTGAGCGCGCGGCAGAAGATCCCATTGCTCCAGGATAACGGCTTTGTGATCACCGAGAGCGCGGCGATCGTTACCTACCTGTCGGACGCTTATGGCCAAAGCCACAACCGGCTG
>JBEKGV010000521.1:0-4271 GCA_050012615.1 Acetobacteraceae bacterium
GCATGATCAGGCGTCCGTTATCTAAATGGCCTGCGACGCTGTGGATCATTCCGACTTCCAGTGCGGCCCTGGCATCGAGATCGGGCAGCAGACCAGGTAGCCTGGCGGCGAGCATGGACTTGCCGGATCCTGGCGGGCCGATCAGCAGAATGTTGTGACCGCCAGCCGCGGCTATCTCGATGGCGCGCCGAGCGGTTTCCATGCCTTTGACGTCACGGAGATCCGGACCACGCCCGACATCGACAATACCGCCGGCGACGGGAGGCGTCAGGACCATGGACCCTTTGAAATGAGCGATGAGGGATCTCAGGTCGCGCGGCGCCAACACGTTGATGGGACCTGCCCAGGCGGCCTCGCCGCCTTGTTCTTCGGGGCATATGAGGCCGAGATCGCGTGAGGATGCAGCGATCGCGGCGGGAAGAACACCGGCCACCTTGTTGAGCGATCCATCAAGGGACAATTCGCCGAGAGCGGCATACTCGGCAAGAAGATCGGCAGGCACGAGATCCATGGCGGCAAGTACGCCAAGTGCGAGCGGGAGGTCGAAGTGGCTGCCCTCCTTCAGCAGATCCGCGGGCTTCAAATTGATCAGAATCCGCCGAGGTGGCAGCGAAAGGCCCATGGCATGGAAGGAGGCTCTCACTCGCTCGCGTGCTTCCGCGACCGCCTTGTCCGCGAGTCCGACGATCAGGAAGTTCGGTGCTCCGCTCGACAATTGGACCTGAACTTCCACGGGGATCGCATCAATTCCTGAGAATGCGAATGTGGCCACCTGGGCCATCGTATGGTTCGGAGAACGTTTGGACATGCCCGAAACGTAAGACGCAGAAATGAATGGAAGGATAATGCGAAGCGCGCCAGGGACTGGGTTCCAAAATCACAAATCAAAGCGTTGGCCCGACGGAGGGGCGGCGCCTGACGTCTGCCCGCACATGCCGGAAATTCAGAGTGGCCGGATCAGCGACAACCGGCCCTGGAGCGACCGCGACAATGATGTCCCCGGCGATCGGCCCGAAATCGGCACGAAAATGCACGGACGACTTCAAAGCGAGGATCGGACAGGATGATGGTTCGATTCCCACGTGTCTGATGATCGCCTGGTCGAGCGCCTGCATCTTCCGCGTCACAACAATCACTTTGACACCATCGATGTCGATCAGCGCGGTCGGACCAAGATTACCCGGATTCCCCGCACCCATTGGCCCGGTCAAAGTAAACCGACCGTCGGTCAATTTCTCCACGCGTGCCGAGCATTGAAACGGCATGTTGTCGGATTTGCCGCCAAGAGACAGTGAAACGGCCGCACCTTCGCCGGCGGCGTGACATGCCTCGGCGCTTTGCCGGTCGTTGATCAGACAGACCAATGCACCGCGGGCTTTTTGCCGTACCAACTCCGTCAGGAGCTCGGTCGTGTCCCCGTGACCACCGCCGCCTGGATTGTCCTGCGTGTCCGCGATGACGATCGGACCCACTGCCGTGGTGGCACGAATTTTCGCTTCGGCGACCGCGGCGGCTGACGGCAGGAGTTCCTGGGTAAATTCGTGTTCCCGCGCGTTGATGAATTTAAGGAACTCGTCCGCGGCTTCGTCCGCCGCGCTCTGTGTGTCCGCGTAGACCGCCAGCGCGGGGCCGCAATCGGGAAAGTCAGCGTAGGGAAAGCCGAAGCAAAACGCCAATTCGACGATCCCGGAATGTTCCGCTATCGTTTTACGTTCTGACATCACAGGTTCCATTGGCGGCATCAGCGTACATTGAGCACCAAGCGGGATCCAGAAATCCAATCCGCGCCGCGTTCTTTGCCAAGGTCGGCCTCGGCGTATCCGGTCGAACAATAGTCTGGCCGCACGTTCGCCCGCTTCTTTCATGTCGACATGCGGATAAGTCCGGAAAGGGACGGCCACGTCAGCGAGTTGGACCATGGCCTCGGTCAAATTGGCGTGGGGATCCAGACTGATCGTCAGTGGCAAGGATGCGCCCACGACGGCACGAACCCGTCGCAACAACTCCCCCTCGGCATCAGGAAAGCTGTCAACCATCGCCGCGCCGTGCAGATCGAGATACACACCATCCAAAGGACCATCATCGAGCGCCATCGAAAGCAGCGCACAATTCAATGCCGCTATTCTCTCGAACGCCTCATCCTGAACTGGGCCGGCCGGATTGGCGAAAGCCCATGCCAGCGGAACGATGGTTGCTCCTTGAGATTCGGCGAAAGCGATCGCCCCGGCAGCAGGCACCGAAGCATGACGCAGCGAACCGATCAGGTCCGAGCCATGACAGAGTGGCGGAAACCCAGCCGGCTCTACGAAGTCGCGGTATGTGGTCGGGTGAGGGGCAAAAGAATGGCTCTCGTGCAGAAATCCGCCAATCGCGATCCGCATTATCTCAGCTCCATAGTGGGTCGATCGGGCGTTTGCCACCCAATACGGCCGCGATATTGTCCAGCGCGCGAAACCCCATGGCGTTTCTTGTCTCTCGCGAAGCGCTGCCAACGTGCGGCGAGAGAATCACATTATCCAGATTCGCGAACCGCGCATCGAAATCGGGCTCGGAACGAAAAACATCCAGGCCGGCGGCGAAGAGCTTCCCGGATGTCAGCGCGTGGAGCAAAGCATCTTCGTCCACCAGGCCGCCACGAGAGACATTCACGAACACCGCTCCATCCGGCAGTAGAGAGAGGGCTCGTTCGTCGATCATCTTGTCGGTTGCCGGTCCCGCGGGCGCGTGTACTGACAGAAAATGACATTGCGGCAGCATCGCGTGAAACTCAGCGAAGAAGGTCGCACCTTGCTCCACCTCCGGGGGCAGACGATTCCGCGCGTGGTAAACGATTTTCATATCGAAGCCGCGTGCTCTTTGAGCCATTGCCTGGCCGATTCGTCCCATGCCGAGAATTCCAAGGGTTTTCCCGGTCACGCGCACACCCAGGAGGTCGCCTTGACCGATACGATATCTCCAACCCTGGCGCATGATCCGATCATATTCATAGGCGCGTCGCGCGGCGGCGAGCAGCATCATGAACGCATGATCGGCGGTGCATTCCGTCAATACACCAGGTGTGTTCGTCACGATCAGGCCGCGTTGTTTGGCGGCGGCGACATCGATATGATCGAAGCCGACACTGCTTGTCGCCCCGACTCGGACGGAATCCGGTAACCGAGCGATCAGCTCAGCGTTCAATGGCAGTGTATTGGTGAACATGACCGCGTCGGCACGGTGCCGCGCGGCGGCGTCCGCGACCTCTGTCCCCGTCAGATCGTTTTTGCCATCGACGATGAGAGCGTCAAACTCCTGACGGGCTCGCAGATTGACGTCCAGCGGCATCAGGCATGCGAGAACAAGGCGTGGCTTCATTCCGGGTCCTCCAAACTGAATTGTTCGGCTTCCTCGTCATAGCTGAACAGTTCGGCGTAACGACCCCAACCAATGACTGTCCGCAGGGTACCGTCCGCGTAGTCCGGAGACATGTGATCTTCCAGCTCGTCGCGGAATCGGACAGCGGATGCCCGATGGTTCCACCGTTCGTCCAGAACCTGACGGATCATGTTCACCAAAGGCACGTGAGCCCGCAAGGCCTCGGCGAACAGTGCACGCCGGCCGTCGACGTCAGCCTGGACAAACGCACGGCCTTTCTCGGTCAGATAAACGTCGCCTTCCTCCAATACCGCGAAGTGGAGCAATTGCAGTGTTTCGCCAAGTGGCAAAAGGTCGTCAACTTCGAAATGAAGTGTCTCGGCGAGAGCGGGCAAGTCGGCACGACCATCATATGGGGAGGCCGCGAGAGCCTCCATGAGGCCTGCCATCATATTGAGCCCGACGCGTTGCAGCGGCGTCGCGAGGGGATCGGGCGGCACAGCCGTCGCTTTGTGTTCGGCCGGAGCTCGCCGTGTCATCAAGGCGTAGATGTCGTCGACCATCTGCCGGAAGGCCAGGTCGAGACGGTTCCGCGGATGAGGAAACGACACTGTCAGTTCGTGCGATACCCGGCCGGGATTTGAGGAAAATAACAAGATACGGTCGCACATCAGAACTGCTTCTTCAATGTTGTGCGTCACAATCAACACTGACTTTGCCGGCAGCTTGCCATCGGACCACAAATCTATGAGGTCGGTGCGGAGCGTCTCGGCGGTCAGTACGTCGAGCGCGCTGAACGGTTCATCCATCAGAAGCAAATCAGGATAAACGACCAGCGCGCGTGCGAGACCAACGCGCTGACGCATGCCGCCCGAGAGTTCTTTGGGATAAGCCGACGCGAAGCCGCCAAGTCCAAT
>JBEKGV010000522.1:0-4269 GCA_050012615.1 Acetobacteraceae bacterium
TTCATCCGGCGAGAGGCGGTCCCGATGATCAATCCGTTTCGCGCCTTGGAGTCGTCGGGGTTCTGGCGCAATTTTCCGGACCTCGACGATGCGACGCGATGGCGATTCATGCATCGGTTGTTGTCGTTTCCGATGCCGCCACCTCAGGATTCCGTCGATCGCGTGACCCGCCACGCGAACGCGACCGTGCATTTCGGCACGCCGATCCTGGATGCGGTGCCTGGCGTTCGGCTGCGCACCCGCGACGGTTGGCGTGACGCCGACTTTCTTATCCTCGGCACGGGATTTGGAGTCGATCTCGCCGATCGGCCGGAGTTGTCCGCCATGGCCGCCGATATCGCGACGTGGTCGGATCGTTACGAGCCGCCGGCTGACCGGACGAACGCCGAAATGGGACGGCATCCTTATGTTGGTCCCGGCTTCGAACTGATGGAACGGCGGCCGGGAACGATGCCGGGCCTGCGCCGCGTGCGGATGTTCAATGGCGGATCGATGGTCAGCACCGGTCCGATATCCACCGGCCTTAACGGGATGCCGTTCGGTCTGCCGCGATTGATCAAGCACATATCATGCGATTTCCTACGCGATCAGGCGAGTGCTCTCCTGGAGGAATTCGAAACCTACGATGAACCGGACGCATGGGAAGCCGTGCGAACCGGTGGGAATGGAACGCCATGAAAATCAAAAGCATCGACGTCAAAGTCCTGAAGGTGCCGCTGGACCAACCTTACACCGCGGCCGGCCGGGCGGTCGGCGCCAACTGGCACGTGATGGCGGAGATCACCACCGAGGACGGTGTGGGCGGCTTCGGCTACATCGTCGCGTTGAACCAGATGTTCATCGGCACGGTGGCCGCCGCGACGCGAGAACTGGCACCGCTGTTGGTTGGGATGAGCGTGGCGGAGCCCGAGGCGGCATGGCGGAAAATGTCGCGCGCGGGAGATTGGGTTGGACCGGGCGGATTGCTGCACTATGCGATCGCGCCGCTGGACATCGCGATCTGGGATGCGTTTGGCAAGACATTGGGACAGCCGGTGTCACGAATGTTGGGCGGCGCTCGCGATCGATTGCCGGTCTATGCCAGCGATGGGTTCTGGTACAGTCTGAGCCTGGACGAACTCGCGGCATCGGCGCGACGTGCTTTCGACGCGGGATTCCGTGCGGTAAAATTGCGTGTCGGTAACGAGAAGCATCCGGACGGAGAAGTCGCGCGCGTCCGGGCGGTTCGCGACGCGGTCGGCCCGTCGGTCGCGATCATGACGGATGCCACCGAAACGTGGTCCGTCGATCGCGCGATCCGAACCGGCAAGGCTTTGCAGGAAGCGGGTGTCGTCTGGATCGAAGACCCAGTCTCCCACACCAACGTCGCGGGGATGGCCCAGGTGGCGGCGGCGCTGGAGGTGACTGTGGCGACGGGAGAGCATTTGTATCAGATCGCCGATTTCACGCACTTGCTTGAGGCGCGGGGTGCCGGCATCGCGCTGATCGATCTTGGGCGGATCGGCGGGGTTACGCCGTGGCGGCACGTTGCCTCTGTCGCGCACGGGTTTGGCATTCCGGTTGGGGGGCATGTGCTGCCCGAGATCCATGTCCATCTCCTGACCGCGGTGCCGAACGCTCAGGTGGTTGAGTATGTACCGCGATCGGCGGCTCTGTTGCGGGCGATGCCGGAGATCAGTGACGGTGCTTTGGTCGTTCCGGCCGGTGGTGGTTTCGGATTGGAACTGGATCGGGACGCGGTTCGCCGGTTCACTGTTTGAGATGGCCACGTTCCCGTTGCTGTCACGGGGCAATCGTCTGAGCTGATTTTGGGGCCGAGAAAGGCAAGGTAAGAATTTTCGCCACAGATAGACACGGATACACACTGATGGAATCGCGGAAATTTTGACGATCCACGACAATCGGCAGCACGTTCCGCTTCACCATTCGGAATTCCCGATGGAATTGACTCGGATCATCACGCCAGGTCACCACGTAGACGATTGTGTCATCGACCGGTGACCAACCTGCCCGGGTCCGCCGGTCGTTTACGCGGTCAACGACGGAGTCTGAGCAAGGAAAGACTATTTCACCACGAAGTCGCGAAGTGCACGAAGACGATTTGCAGCTATGTTATTTATCATTAATCTTCGTGGGCTTCGTGACTTCGTGGTGAAATAGTCTTGCTTTCTGGTATCGAAGCCGCGAATCATGAAGAGGTTTGGATATTGACCGGCCTCTTTTGACCTGACACGATGGACATTCCGTTTCCTCGTTCGAGCGATTGCTCCATTCGCCGTCATGGCCAGGCTTGACCCGGCCATCTTTATCAGCACCGCGCGGCGAGAGATGGCTAGGTCAATCCCCCGATCAAGTCGGGGGACGGCCATGACGGTTCAGCGGGAGGCGATCATGAGTGCGGCGGAAGACAGAAAAGCGAAGATCAAGCAGGATTTTATCGATGCGCGCGGGTATTGGACCCGAGGCTGGGATCCGCTCCTGGATGTCGCGCCGGATTACTTTGAGGCGTACGCGAAGTTGTCTTCAGTTCCGTGGAAGACCGGCACACTTTCGCCGAAAGTGAAAGAGTTGCTGTATATCGCGATCGACTCCTCCACCACCCACATGTACGAGCCTGGACTTCGTGTGCATATCCGCAATGCCTTGCGGTATGGCGCGACCCGCGACGAGATCATGGAAGTCTATGAATTGACGTCATCGATCGGTGTGCACGCCGTGACCATGGGTGTGCCGGCGCTGCTTGACGTCATGCGACAGGCCGGTGCGGACGATGTCATCAAACGGCCGCTGACGCCGCGTCAGCAACAATTGAAGGCCGCATTCATCGCTGCTCGCGGATATTGGGCGCCAATGTGGGACGCCGTTTTAGCCCTGTCACCGGACTTCTTCGAGGCCTATGCGGAGTTTTCCTCGGTGCCCTGGAAGACAGGCACATTGGAACCGAAAATTCGCGAGCTGGTCTATATAGCGGTCGATGCCGCGGCCACGCATCTCTACGAGCCGGGCACGCGCATCCATATGGAGAACGCCCTGAAACACGGTGCGACTCCGGAAGAAATCATGGAGGTTCTCGCGCTGGTCAGCGTGCTTGGCGTTCACACGATCGCCATGGGCTTGCCGGTGCTGCTCGATGAACTGAAGAAGGTGGAGACAAGGGGGATGTGAGGCCGGCCGCGACTGCACGAACCAGAAGGAAACGCCAATGACCTCAACCTCCCACGGAATTCCCCTTCCCGCCGCTTTGAATATGCAAGGCAAACGTGTTCTGGTGACCGGTGCGGCGAGCGGCATCGGCAAGGCCACCGCTCTGGTGCTGGCTCAATTAGGAGCGGATTTGCTGGTGGTGGACCGCGCACCGCTCGAGGCGACCTATGATGAGGCCATCGACCTCGGCGTTAACTGCGACATCAGCCAGGGTGACCTGACGGACGACGCGTTTCTCGACGGCCTGTTCGCGGGTCCAAGACTGCACGCGATGGCGCATTGCGCCGCGATCCTCGAAGGCCGCGACTGGCGGAATGACAAAGCCTGGCGGGAGCGGTTCCATCGCGTCATGGACATCAACGTCCGCGTCCCGCTGGAGATCGCGATGCGCGCCATCGACCATATGGCGCAATACGGCGGCGGCCATATCGCACTGGTCGGATCGGTGGCGGGCAAGACCGGCGGCACGTCGCTCAACACGCCGCCGGATTATTCCGCGTCGAAGGGCGCTGTGCATGCGCTGGTGAAGTGGACATCCCGCCATGGCGTCAGCCACGGCGTCATGGTCAACGCCGTCGCACCTGGTCCGGTCGAAACGCCAATGACCCGCGGCTCCAATCTGGGTCCGAATTTGCCGTTGCGGCGCATGGGCCGCGCCGAGGAACTCGCCTGGCCGATCGCCTTCCTGTGCACTCCGGCCGCGAGCTATCTGTCCGGCGCGATACTGGATGTGAACGGCGGGGCGTTCGTGGGATAGCGTGATCGCCTCGGGCGGAACGCCAGCGCCGCGCGATCAAACTGAGGGCTCTGGTACCCAGAGTCGTTGAAGCGCCACACAACCCCGCGTCATGGCTGGGTTTGACATGGCCGTCTCTTCCAGCACAGTGCCGCGAGAGATGGCCGGGTCAAGCCCGGCCATGACGGTGTAACGACCCCGGCCATGACGGTGTAACGACCCCGGCCATGACGGTGTAACGACCCCGGCCATGACGGTGTAACGACCCCGGCCATGACGGTGTAACGACCCCGGCCATGACGGTGTGACGACCACGGCCATGGCGGTGT
>JBEKGV010000523.1:0-4267 GCA_050012615.1 Acetobacteraceae bacterium
GGGCGCGGGCATGGTCGTCTCTGAAATGATCGCCTCCTGGGCAATGATCCGCGAGAACCAGAAAACGCTGTCGATGGCTCAGGTCGATGGCGCCGGAGGCATCTCCGCGGTGCAGTTGGCCGGATGCGACCCCTCGGCGATGGCCGAGGCCGCCCGCATCGCCGCCGATAAGGGTGCCGATCTCATCGACATCAACTTTGGCTGCCCGGTCAAGAAGGTCGCGGTCGGCCAATTGGCGGGGTCCGCGTTGATGCGCGACGAAGCCGCGGCCGCCGCGATCCTCGAAGCCACGGTCAAAGCGGTCCGCGTTCCGGTGACATTGAAAATGCGAATGGGCTGGGATCATGAGAGCCTCAATGCGCCGGCGATGGCTCGCATCGCCGAGCAATCGGGCATCCGGATGATCACGGTGCACGGCCGCACGCGCCAACAATTTTACAACGGTGCCGCCGACTGGGCTTTCATCGCCAACGTGAAACAAGCTGTCAGCCTGCCGGTCATCGTCAACGGCGATATTCTGACCGAGGAAGACGCCGCCGTCGCATTGCGCCTCTCCGGCGCGGACGGCGTGATGATCGGCCGCGGCTGCTACGGCCGGCCGTGGTTCCTGGCTCAGGTGGCCCACTATCTCACCACCGGCACCCGCTTGCCGGAGCCCACTCTCGTCCGCCAGAAGGCGATCATACTCGTCCATTACCATGCCATGCTGGATCAGTTCGGCCGCTCGGCCGGAGTCAGGCTAGCCCGCAAGCATCTGTCGTGGTATTCCCGCGGCCTGCCTGGTTCCGCCGAGTTCCGCGCCCGGATGAATCGCCTGCCCGATGCTGAACCGGTCTTCGCGGCGTTGAATGCGTTCTACGACCCGCTGATCGCACGCGGCATTTGCCGTGCCCCCGTCGCGCACGAACCCCAACCGGGTGATGAAATCTTGGAAGCAGCATGAGTTCTGTTCTGTCCCGTGCCGTCGGCTTGCTGCCGGGTCGCGGTGGGCCTCGCCCGCCCGACACCGCCGCCGTCCTGAGCGCCTTGCCGGTGCCAGTTGTCGTGATCGATCAGGATGGACGGTTCCGACTGGTGAACCACGCCGCCGAGCAATTCCTCGGCATTTCCTCGTCCGGCCTTTCGCAGATGCGTCTGACCGATCTCGTGCCCTCGGACAGTCCGTTATTCCTGTTGATCGAGCAGGTCCGCAATACCGAATCCTCGGTCGCCAATCACGATCTGACACTGGAAAGCCCCAGGCTCGACAAGCGCGGAATCACAGTACTGGGGTCACCGTTGCCGGAGGAGCCAGGCGCTGTCGTGCTGGTGCTGCAGGACGCTTCCGCGGCGCTGGCGCTCGACCGCCAACTCGCGTTCCGCGGCGCCGCGCGCAGTGTCACCGGTATGGCCGCGGTGCTGGCGCACGAAGTGAAGAACCCGCTGTCCGGCATTCGTGGCGCGGCACAGTTGCTGGAGGCCAGCGTTGAGGACGCGGATCGCGAACTCACCGTGCTGATCCGCGACGAAGCTGACCGGATCCGTGCGCTGGTCGATCGCATGGAAGCGTTCTCCGAAAAGCCGATTTCCCGAACCGCCGTGAATATCCATCGCGTGCTGGAACACGTGCGGCGATTGGCGCAAACCGGTTTCGCGGAAAACATCCGGTTCCAGGAGAATTACGATCCTTCATTGCCGCCGGTCTGGGGCAACCGCGATCAGTTGGTCCAGGTCGTTCTGAACCTCGTCAAGAACGCTGCCGAGGCCACCGCCGGATCAGCGATCTCGCATCCCGAGATCGTGCTCAGCACCGGCTTTCAGCAAGGGATGCGGATCGCGGTCTCGGGAACGTCCGAGCGGGTCAATCTGCCTTTGTATGTGGCAATCCGTGACAACGGCCCAGGAATTCCTGAAGATATAAGGCCGCATTTGTTCGAGGCGTTCGTGACCTCGAAGGCCTCCGGCAGCGGCCTGGGACTGTCGCTGGTCGCCAAGATCATCGGCGACCACGGTGGTTTGATCGAGGTCGACAGCCGGCCAGGCCGCACTGAATTCCGTTTGCATTTGCCGGTCGTTACCGAGAAGGACGCTGATTGATGACGCCGCCGACTGTGCTCGTCGCCGACGACGACCGCTCCATCCGCACGGTGCTGACCCAGGCGCTTGGTCGATCGGGCTACCAGGTCCGCAGCACCGGCAACGCCGCGACGCTCTGGCGTTGGGTGGAGGACGGGGAGGGCGATCTGGTCATCACCGACGTTGTGATGCCGGATGAAAACGGTCTCGATCTGATCCCGCGCATCAAGAAAATCCGCCCGGACATGCGGGTGATCGTGATGAGCGCGCAGTCGACTCTCATGACCGCGGTCAAAGCCGCCCAACGCGGCGCGTTCGAGTATTTGCCGAAACCGTTCGATCTGCAGGAACTGATCGCCGTGGTCGGCCGCGCCCTGTCGGTACCGGCCGAGCATGTCGTCACCCCGTCCGAGCCACGCGACTCCGAGGAGCGACTGCCGCTGATCGGCCGCAGCCCGTCCATGCAGGAGATCTACCGCACCATCGCCCGCCTCACGACGGCCGATCTGACCGTGATGATCAACGGCGAGTCCGGCACCGGGAAGGAACTGGTGGCCCGCGCTCTGCACGATTATGGCAAGCGTCGGGCTGGTCCGTTCGTCGCGGTCAACATGGCCGCGATTCCACGCGAACTGATCGAGAGCGAATTGTTCGGCCACGAGCGCGGCGCCTTCACCGGCGCCACCAACCGCACTCAGGGCCGCTTCGAGCAGGCCAACAGCGGCACGCTGTTCCTCGACGAGATCGGCGACATGCCGCCCGAGGCGCAGACCCGTTTGTTGCGCGTTTTGCAGGAAGGCGAGTTCACCTCCGTCGGTGGCCGCCAGCCGATCAAGGCCAATGTCCGCATTATCGCGGCGACCCATCGCGACCTGCGCAATGCCATCAGGCTCGGCCAGTTCCGAGAGGATTTGTTCTATCGCCTGAACGTCGTGCCGATCCGCCTGCCGCCGCTGCGTGAGCGGGCCGAGGATACGCCGTTGCTGGCGCGACATTTCCTCGAGCGCGCCCGGGACGACGGATTGCCGATGAAGACGCTCGACCAGTCGGCGGTCGACCGGCTGAAGCAGCATCCCTGGCCGGGCAACGTGCGTGAACTGGAAAACCTGATGCGCCGGCTCGCCGCTCTGTGTCCGGAAGAAACGATCAACGGCGACATCATCAACGCTGAACTGGCTGAGGCCACGCCGGATATGGCGCCCTCGGCGGACCAGCCCGCACGCAACGATCCCGAAACGTTGTCGCGCGCGGTGGAGCGGCATATTCGCGAGTTCCTCGCGGCGCACGATGACGGGATGGCGATTACCGGGGTCTACGACCAGATCATCGCGGAAGTGGAACGTCCTCTGATCCGTCTGACGCTCGCCGCGACCCGGGGCAACCAGATCAAGGCCGCCGCCATGCTGGGCCTCAATCGCAACACGCTGCGCAAGAAGATCAGGGATCTGGAGATTCCGGTCATCCGGGGCGTGATGTGACCGATCCCATTCCCCAAGGCCCTGCTGCGCGATTGGCTAGTACCCACCATCGTGAAAGCGCGAGTCATGGTCGTTACACCGTCATAGCCGGGCTTGCCCCGGCGATCTCTCGCGGCACCGTGCTGGAAGAGATGGCCGGGTCAAGCCCCATGGGCGCTAAGTTAAGACGCCCGCACCTCAATTTACGCGTCATGGCCGTCCCCCGACTTGATCGGGGGATTGACCCGGCCATCGATCGCCGCACGTGCCTTGACAGATGGCCGGGTCAAGCCCGGCCATGACGACAACAGCGGCATGCATCGGCCTTAATTTAGTGCCTATAGGGTCAAGCCCGGCCATGACGCGGGGACGTGTCGCGCTTCAACGATTCTGGGTACTAGAATGAGAATTTCACCAGGCGAACCCCTGGCATCCTGACGCCATGAACATCTTCTCGCCCAGAGCAACTCTGACGCCGGAAGCTGCCACATCCGGAGGCGCGCCGCCGGCGCTTCAACCTCCGCCGTCCGAACTGCCGCCGCGTCCCAGCCTGGGCGCGCGCGTCTTGTCCCACCTTGGCCGCATCCTGGTCAGCAAGGCGACAACCTTCGTCCTCGCCGCCGTCGCGCTCGCGGTGGGCTTGTCGACGTTCATCATCATGGCCCGAGGTTCCCCGCTTGGCATTCGTTCGGGCGTTGGAACCAGCCTGGTGCTGGCCAACATCTCGGCGCTGCTGCTGTTGGGTGCCGTCCTCG
>JBEKGV010000524.1:0-4248 GCA_050012615.1 Acetobacteraceae bacterium
CGTCGCCGGTGTAGCCGGGCTTGCCGGAACCATCGATTATGGTGCCGCCTCTGATCACCGTATCGTGCATTGATATGCTCCTTGGGACTGATCCGTTGCGGCCATGACAGACCCAACATAGCCCGCGGTCAAGTTTTGGTCCGCGGGCTGTCGCAGGGCCGTCATTTCTTCCGCGCCCGCAACCTTGCGCGCGCGGCGGCCACCATGCGGTGTGGCTCATCGGTCTCGTAGGCTCGCCCCATCATCCGGATCCCCGCCTGGATCGCGTCGCTGACCGGCATGGCTTCCCATTCGCGGATCAGTTCCTTTTGCAAACGAATGGCTCTCGGGCCGGATGACACGATCGCCGCCACCCACTCCTCCAGCGCCGCATCGAGTTGCCCGGTCGGCACGACCCGTTCCAACAGTCCCCAGTCCAGAGCGGTCGCGGCGTCTATGTTATCGCCTGTGTAAAGCAGGACTTTCGTGCGACCCCAGCCAATGAGTTGCGGTAGCAACGCGGCTTCGACGACGGACGGCAGGCCGATCCTGACCTCAGGCATGCCGAAGACCGCGTTCTCGCTGGCGATATGCATATCGCAGGCAGCCATTATCTCCAACCCGGCGCCGAGGCAAAAGCCATTCACCCGCGCGATGACCGGCACAGGCAGGTCGCGCAGCACCTGGCACATCGTGTGGATCTCGGTCAGGAAGGCGCGTGCGGTTTCGGGATTCAATGCCTCAAGTTCCAGGAGGTTTGCGCCGCCTATGAAGGATCGCTCTCCCTCGCCCGTGACGATAAGGCAACGGAGGTCGGGATCCGTGCCAACCTCGTGCACCGCGGCGATGAACGCCGAGATGACCTCGGACGACAGCGAATTGAGCCGCGCCGGATTGTTGATCGAAATCGTTACGACATGACCGCTTCCGCCGCGGCGGTCGAGGCGCACAATCACCGGTTCGTCGTCAAGATTGTCTATCATACCGTCGGCCTCTCGCATCCTGGATTACGACCTTAGTTTCGCTCCGCCAATTCCAGTTGCGCGTTCAACTCCGCTCCCAGCAACGCGGCGTAAGCCGAGACATAGAGCCAAAGCATGATCCCGACCACCGCCCCGATCGAGCCGTACGTCGCATCGAAATTCGTCAGTTTTCCCACGTAGAAGGATAAGACATAGGAACTCAGCAGCCACAGCAGCGTCGCCAGCGCCGTCCCGGGCAGCACCCGCGCATTGGGCGGCGGCGTTCGAGATGGGCCGTGCGCATAAAGCAGCCCGAGACCCATCGCGAAGAATCCTACCACGAGGGCAAAACTCGCGAGTTGGATCAGCGCCCCGCCGAACGCCGATAGTCCGGAGAACTGGATCAACGGCGGCAACACCAGCAGCACGCCGATCGCCAGCACCACACAAACCACCGCGCAGAGCGTCATCGCGAGGCTGATCAATTGAAAGCTGATAATCGGCCGCCGCTCGGTCGCGTCATAAGCGACATTCATCGCCGACAGTACCGCTCGCGCAGCCGAGGCACTGCTCCAGAACGACAGCAGGAACGCGACGCCCAGTCCGATCGTCAGATGCCCGTGCGGTTGCGCGACCAGTTGCATGACACGGGCCTCGATCAGCGAGAACGCTGGCGGCGGCAGCAGTTCGCGCAGCACCGCAAGCTGCGGCACGACGCTGTTGGGATCGAACACCAGCCCGTAGACTGAGATCAACATGGATATCGAGGGGAACAGCGCCAGCGTGGCATAGAATGCGCACCCCGCGGCCGCGAGAGACACGTGGTCGCCGGTGCTCGCCTCGATCGTGCGTAGGGCGACGCTGCGCCAGTGCCGGAATGGTTTGCTCATCGCGTTCGGTTGCCCTCGGGACGCCCCTGGGCAACCCTGGCAGGATATAAAAGGAGAGACCATGCCCAAAGGTTTCCTGTACGCCGAATTCGAGGTCGTCGATGCGGCCGAATTCGAGAAATACCGTGAGAAGGTCGCGTCGGTGTCGGTATCCTTCGGTGGCCGCTATGTCGTGCGGCGGGCTGAGCCGGTCGTGCTGGACGGGGAATGGTCCCCGAAACGGCTGGTCATTATCGAATTCGACAGTCCCGAACAGGTTCGCGCGTTCTACGATTCGCCCGCGTATCAGGCGATCCTGCCGCACCGGCTGCGCTCGACGAAAGGCCATGTGCTGCTGCTGACCGGGGCTGATGGGGGGTAGAACCCAGTCCGCTCGCCGCTCCGCCGGTCGAGGCACTTCAAACGCGTCCCGGCTTTCCGCGAGGCGGATTTGCGTAAGCGGGCAACGAACACGCGCGCTGTATGTCATCCTGAACGGCGCGCGTCGCTGGTCGAACCGAAGACGTCGCGGACGGGTCACCGCCTCGTCGCCTTGGCCGTCACGCCCTGAATGCGGCCGGAGCAATCACATACTGAGACGTTTCACTCGCGGCGTGGTGCGCCCAGCGTCTATTTTCGGGATAAGCATGAAATTCTGTGACGCTGACCGATGTCTGTCCAATCAATAATGGCAAGATGGGAGTGCCTCTGGGACCGCTGCCAAAGGTTCCGCCGGCGGACCCGACCATTGGCCTACCGATTTGGCTTGACGAGATCGGCGACAATGGGGCGGGCCGAGGAATTCGGGTTCGTCAGATCCGTTCAAAAGCCTTGCGATTGTGTGTGACGTCGATACAAGGTAATACTAGAGCGCTATCATGGAGTCGACGGAGCAATTTACGAAATCCAGCCTGGAGCGATGAGAGGAGCTATCGGAAAATGGAGATCGGTCTTTCGTCGGAGCAGATGCTATCCTTCTTCATCTGGTTCGCGCTTATCTTTGGCGTAGTGGGCGCGGTATCGGCTAAGGGTTTTTCTTTCGGTCTGCCAATCATTGTGGTTTCCGCCATTTGGCTGGTCGCATTCCAATTAGTTGGGGCGAACATCAACTCAGGCAACATCATGATTTATGCGGGCGGCTTCGCGGCGGCGACCGTCCTTGGGATAATATTGGGCCAGCTCCTGCGATGGAAATTGAGCCGCACGCTCAAGTCAAAACTCACGGACCTATCATTCTCATTCATTAATGACCCGAGATATATCGTCATCATGACGGCGATCGCTGTCGCGATCATCGCGACCTTTGTTTTCGCGAAAATCACGGCCAGGCAACCCCCGGGGACCTTCTGGCATGGGTTTTATGAAGCGTGGACGGCCAGTATTGTTTTTTTCGCGATTATCGGGCTTGCCGGGACGGCGGTGGCACTATATCGGCCGGAAAAGGAAGATCTGAAGACCAGAGTGCGAATACTTTGTGGTGGGCAGCAGCGCCGTGCCACGGACTATATCTACGAGGAGGTAAAATTTCTTGGTTATTATGCGGAGAAGATAGTTCGGAACTATCGGGTTCTTAATTACGATCCTCTGCGCAACGCGTTTGAGGTCGAGGTCGAGCAAATAACATATGCCCGGAATTTCTATGACGACGAGGCGACCGACACCGCGCGACTGGCCATAACAATGGATGAGCTAACCCCTTCGCTCGATCCCATAGGGAACCTGCGATCGATTACCGTGGATGGCAGACTGGTCGAGGACGTCACGGTCAACCAGGTCGTCGTGCGGCTGCCAATTCCCGTTCCGGTCGGCGGCCTGGTAGCCGAGTGGTCGCTTCACACCCCTCGCGGGAAAACCGCCGAGGTGAAAACACTTCACTCGGCATGGTTCGATGCCAGAGAGGAGCACACATTCGGATCACATAGGTTTGTGGAGGAGGTAGAGTTTTGCTTCATTTATGAGGCTTCAACGCCCCAGGTCTGCCCGCCGATCACCTACACGGCGTACAAGCAACGCAGGAGTGGCCGGTCAATAGACACGACGAAAGAGGTCGCTCATCAAACGGAGATCTCTCCTAACCCGCTGCAGCGCTATTCACGACATCAGCGGAGCTGTCTTCCGGGAAGCCCTGCGTTTTCCTTTAGATTCGGGGCGATCACGGAACCCGCGGCAATCCTGGAAGTTACTGAGTTGGAGGCGGTGCGTTAAGCGGCGGCCATGGCGACCGGTGGACTGACTGTTCGTGACATTCCGCGTTTTGATCCTCTTGAAACCAGGGCGCAATTCCCAATCTATTGGCGCCAACCGGTGAGAAGTGCATTGCCATTGTGGCCTGACTTTCATATCATCTCACCAGCGCCCCGAGGTTGGACGCTTGATAAGGAGCGACAAATGGACTGCGCCAGCGAAGAGAGGGGAATCTGATCGCCCCGCCCTGAGAG
>JBEKGV010000525.1:0-4241 GCA_050012615.1 Acetobacteraceae bacterium
GGGTAAACGCGCGGACAGCGCGTGGGCTTCGAGGTGGTTCACGGCGATATAGGGCAGCCGGTGGGCGATCGCGATCCCCTTGGCGAACTGGCTGCCCACGATCAATCCGCCGATCAGACCAGGCCCGGCGCTGGCGGCAACGGCACAAAGGGCTTCGATGTGGATGCCGGCTCGTGCCACCACCTGGCGTACAAGGTTTGGAAGGTGGACGAGGTGGGAGCGCGCGGCGATCTCCGGCACCACGCCGCCGAAGGGCGCGTGCTCGCTCTCCTGGGACAAGACCGCCTCCGCCAGGATGCGGCCGTCCGGGTCCAGCACCGCGGCGGCTGTTTCGTCGCACGAGGACTCGATCCCGAGGATTGGCCCGGGAAGCGTCCCGGATTGCGCGCCGTTAACCGAAGATTGCATCTTTCCCTCAATGCGGGGTGCTAATACGACGGCTGGATGAAAGCCGCCATGGATGCTGCGGCGCGCTGACCGTGGACCCGGGTTTGCCGTCATGGACTGGGCTGTTGATCCAGATCAGAGCCGCGGCTGATAGCCGGAGTTACGGGTAGGAACAGGGGAAAGATCGACGTTTGGCCGTGACGAAGGAACAGGCTATGGCACAGGCTACAGGCACGCGTCAGGTCCTGGATCGACGGTCGTCGCCTGACGCCCCGATGCGGTTGGAGCGAACCAGCCGCTCGCCTGCTTTGAGGTTGTTTCTGGCATGAGGCCGCATTTCCGCGATTTGCCACTGCGTGTCGGCACCCGCGGATCACCCCTCGCGCTGGTGCAGACGCGTTTCTTTCTGCATTTGCTGACCACCTTCTGCCCTGTGCTCCGGGGTATGAGCGTGTTTGAAGAGCACGCGATCCGCACCACAGGCGACCGGGTACAGGACCGCCGGCTCGCCGATATTGGTGGCAAGGGCCTGTTCGCGAAGGAAATCCACGAGGCGCTGGCCGACGGAACGGTCGACTTCGCGGTCCACAGCCTGAAAGACCTGGAAACCGAGTTGCCCCCCGGGATTGTCCTGGCCTGCACGCTGAAACGCGAGGATTCCCGGGATGCGCTGATCCTCGGCCGTGACTGCGGCCCGCCCGATCCATCCGCGCCGTTCGATTGCCTGCCGGCGAATGCGCTCGTCGGCACTTCTTCTGTCCGGCGTCAGGCGCAACTGCTGCATGTACGGCCGGATCTGACCATCACGCCCATCCGCGGCAACGTGCAGACGCGTCTTGCAAAGCTCGCGGCCGGCGAATGCACCGCTTCGTTGCTGGCGCTGGCCGGATTGAAGCGGCTTGGGTTGGAGGAAAGGGCCTCAGTGGTGCTTGATCCTGAGGCAATGGTGCCCGCCGCATGCCAAGGCATCATCGGTGTCACGGTTCGAGAGAGCGATACCGAACTGCGAGAGATGCTCGCCGCGATCGAGGACCCCGAGGCAAAAGCTGTGTCCACCGCGGAGCGGGCGATGCTGGCGGAACTCGACGGCTCCTGCCGGACGCCCATCGGAGGTCATGCGCGCCTGTTGCCGAACGGCGATCTGCATC
Organism: Acetobacteraceae bacterium; assembly: GCA_050012615.1. GTDB lineage: Bacteria > Pseudomonadota > Alphaproteobacteria > Acetobacterales > Acetobacteraceae > Rhodopila. Next base: position 1,536 of record JBEKGV010000525.1, read on the forward strand.
TGACCGGGCTCGTGGCGCGGGCGGACGGGTCGTTCCTGCTCAAGCGGGCGGTGCACGGGGCGGCGGCCGACGCCACGCGGATCGGTACCCAACTGGGCGCCAGTCTCCGGCAAGACTGCCCACGTGACATCTTTGCCTGATGGGAGAGCGGTGAGCCCGGAGGCCAACGATCTTCGCGCTGTGCATCGGTTCGTGCGCCAAGCCGTCCTGTGATCAGGAGGCGCGCGCGTGGCGCCGCCGCTACCGTGAATTTAACTTGTCGCGACTGTTTCGGCGTGGGGCGAAATATCAATGCCTCCGGCGGAGGCCGAAACATCATCCATGGAGAAAAGCATGTCTTATGCCGGGCTTGTCGGACAGGTGAGCGCCGAGTTCCCACACCTGGGAGGAAGCACGACCGTCGGGGATCCGTTTACTTACTGCCCGTCAGTGTGGGATTATGTGATTTCACGGTTTAGCATTTCATCGGTGCTCGATGTCGGTAGCGGCTCGGGAAACGCCGCGCTCTATTTTCATCGGAAGGGGTTGCGGACATTGGCGGTGGAGGGTCTTAGGGCCAGCGTGGACACGTCGCTTTACCCGGCCTTCCACCACGATATCACGCAGGGGGCCGTTCATACGCGCGTCGACCTCGTGCATTGCCAGGAGGTGGTGGAACATATTGAGGAGAAATATTTAGACCATTTAATTGGCACCCTATTGACGGGCAAAATAATCCTGATGACGCACGCGGTCCCGGGTCAAGGCGGCCACCATCACGTCAACCTCCAGAATTCGGAATACTGGATCGGACAGATGATGAACGCCGGGTGCAATTTAATCGTGGAAGATACGAATCGCATCCGCGAACTGGTTCTTAAGGACCGAGCAACATATATGGCGAATACCGGGATGGTGTTTGTCAACAACAATCGGGCGTAGTACGCACGAGACTTACCGGTAGGAGGAAGTGGCAACGCTCGCCGGTCTGCTGCTGCTTTGCATAGCGCACGATATTAAGCCCTGGGTCAGGGAACGGCTGACCGCCCACCCTCTGCGCGCCTTCGACGATCGAGTTCAACTTCGCTCAAGCGAAGCGGCCTCGCTGCCGCGGGCGTTTATCCGGACGTCCCTGCAATCCCCCCTCTACGAGGGTTTGATGAAAGGCGCGCGTGACGCGGGCTGGCATTGCCGAGACCTCAAAGGTGGACACTATCCGATGTTCACCGAGCCACACGCGGTTGCCTCCGCCTTGACTGAGCTGCCGGCTTAGACTCGTCTCAGCGTTCATGACTTCCGCAGCCGTGCCGGAACGCGCCAAAAACCAGGCAATCCGTTTTGATGGCCAGGTCATCGTCGTGACCGGGGCCGGGCGTGGCCTTGGCGCGGCCTATGCCCGGCTTTTCGCCGCTCGCGGCGGCTCGGTCGTTGTTCACGACGCCGGGGTCACGCAGGACGGCAGCGGCTTCGACCCCTCGGTCGCGGCCGCCGTGGTCGCGGAGATCACGGCGGCCGGTGGGATCGCCGTCGCCTGTTACGAGAACCTGGAATTGCCCCCCGCTTGTGCGCGTGTTGTCGAATTCGCCATGGCCAGTTTTGGCCGGCTCGACGCCCTGGTGCGAAACGCGAGCCTTGTTGTCTTCGCGAGCCTCGAAGACACTACCCCGGAAGTGTGGGATCGCATGGTCGCGATCGGCATCGATGCGCCGTTCCATCTTGCTCGCGCCGCTGTTCCTCATATGCGACGTCAGGGCTATGGGCGCATCGTCCTCACCACTTCCGACCGAGCCATGAGTGTTGGGAGTTGCGTACCAGGGCTGATCGCTTATTCCGCGGCGAAGATGGCGCAGGTCGGTCTCATGGTTGGTCTGGCAACGGAATTGCGGGGGACGGGCATTCGGGTTAACGCCGTCGCGCCTGTGGCGGCCACGTGCGTGCTGCGACGGGCAGCGCCGCAACTGGTGCCCGAATTTGTCGCGCCCGGTGTCGCATTTCTGGCATCTTTCGCGTGTGGGGTATCCGGTGTGGTACTGCGCGCGGCTGGAGGCCGATTCTCCGCGGCTTACCGGGACCGACGCGCTGAGGTGGATTTAGGACCGGCCCCGACCTCGCCCGAGGATTTCACGGCTCGATTGAACGAGATCCCCCAACCGCGATGACGCCAGCACCGCCCGTCATGGCCGTGCCGCCGGCCTCTCATCTTTCGCCGCACGGTGCCGAGAGAGGTTCCTCGGACGAGGTGGGGGATGACCTGTTGCCACCACCATTCGTCATGGCCGGCCACCGAGCCGGCCCTCTCTCGCCCCAGGGTGCGGAGAGAGGGCCCCCGGACAACAAGCCGGGGGATGACCTGTTGGGCGTCAAGGCGGGGCACGACGTGTTGCGTGGCAGTGTTCTCATCACGCGTGCGGAGCCGGGGGCCAGCGAGACCGCGGCCCGTGTCGCGGCGATGGGCCTGAGCCCGATCGTCGTACCATTTCTGGAAATCAGGCCGGTACCTGTCCACCTCCCGCCTCCCGAGCGGATCGCGGCGATCCTCTTGGCGAGCGGCAGCGCGATCAAACCTTTGCCCGCGCGTTATCACCCGGTTTCGGTGCTGGCGGTGGGCGCCGCGACCGCGCGGCGCGCCAAGGCGGCCGGGTTCACCAACATTATCAGCGCCGATGTGGACGCATCGGACCTCGCGGCACTCGTGCGAGCCCGTATCGACACTCGGCACGGAACGTT
>JBEKGV010000526.1:0-4239 GCA_050012615.1 Acetobacteraceae bacterium
GATAGCCCGCCTGTGCCGCGTCCAATTGTCCTGCCTCGTGGTGCGCCAGAGCGATGGCGAACGTGGCTTCGGGATCAGATGCCATCGAACGGCTTGCGGAGAAACACGCAGCGGTGGCCGGGCGGAAAATTCGGCTGCACGCCAAAGACCGTGAAGCCGAGGCCCTCGTAAAACGGCTGCGCCTGGAAGCCGAATGTATCGACCTGCATGCCGATGCATCCACGCGTTCGCGCCTCGGCCTCGGCGGCGCACACCAGAGCCGAGCCGATGCCGCGCCGCCTTTGGGCCTCGGGGACGAACAGCATGCTGATGACCAGCCAGGAATAGACCGTGCAACCCCATAGGCCGCCACTCACCGCACCCGCGTCGTCATGGATCAGAACCGCCAGGGGAACGAATTGCGCCGCGCCGACGACCGGCGTGTTGAACTGGTCGAGCAAACGGAAGATCGCCTGAAACTGCTCGCCCGAGGGTGAGACAGGGATCGTGATCGACGGGAACGGAAGGACGGGGGGATGCATGACGGCTAACAAGTGTCGCCCATGCGGTTTAACAACCGATGAAATTCACGGCGAAAAATGCGGCGGCGCGGGCGCGGACGACCGGGCTCCGCCGCGAGCGCCGCTTACTTGGGCGGCGGGGGCGGGGGCAGTCCGGAATAGACCTCGGCGGGCTGCACCGACATGACGAATCCTGTCAGCGTATCTGTTGGGCCGAATGGTCCGGGGACCTTGTGGCTGGTCGGCGGCAGGCTCTTGAGGAAAGCGGCCATCGCCAGCGCATCGGATTTGGTCAGGTGGGCATAGTTCCTCCATGGCATGCTCGGCACCAGAATTCGACCGTCCGGCCGCTCACCGGTGGTGATCGCGGTGACGATCTGCTCCTCGGTCCAGGTTCCCAGACCGGTTTCTTTGTCCGGCGTCAGGTTCGGAGGGACAAATACGCCGTGACCCGGAATGGCGAAGCCGACATCGGAGCCGCCGAGATATCTCGTCATGTCGGGATGACCGAGGAAATTGCCGGGCGTGTGGCAGTCGGTACAGCCGCCGATCTCAACCAGATATTTTCCCCGTTCGACTTGTGGGCTGGCTGCTTGCGCCGAAGCGCCCGGTATAGCCGCCAGGACCGTTGCCACGAGGATCGGAATCGTGCGGCGAGACATGTGAGCACCCCCTTTTGTTTCGCCACGCCATACGGCATCGGAGGCGGTTGGTTCAATGGGTGATGCTTCACGGGCTGTCGCTGTACGGGCGAATTTCCGGCTCCGGCCCCGATCCGCGCTTCATCGTGGTCAGATCGAGTTCGATACGCACCGCCGCATCGGCTCCCGCGATTGGATTGACAATCACCTCGTGGACCAACCCAAGACCAGGCGCGTAATGGTATTCAACCGAGGTCGCGACTTTCGCCGGATCGTGGGGGTCGGGGACCCGCTGTAGCACGACATAGCCAGGCTGCTCGCCCCGCGAAGTCTTGACCGGCAGCGGACCCCACATCTTGTATGTCAGTGCCAGTTCCGGGGGTGCACCTTTCGGGAGCCATCGCCAATCGCGATGAAACTGCTCGTTGGGCGCCAGCGCCATCAACTGGGCCGGCTCGAACGGTTTTGGGCCGTTGCCCTGGTCGCTTTTGGTCGCGGCCAGGCCTCGATCCGTCGGCACGAGCCATAACGACTCGGCCGGTCCATTGCCGCGCCGTTGCTCCCGGCGCGCGCCGTCCGGGTCCAGCGATACGATCCGGTGCTGCAACGTCGTATTGAGCCAGCCCTCGGCGTCGGCATCCTGAATGCCGTCCATCGTCATTTTGAGACCGGGACGCGGCTCGGCGAGGAAGCGGAATTTATAGTTCCACTCGCTGCCCTCGCTCAGCGATCCCATCAGCTCGGTCGGGCTCGACAGTTTCACCGGGGACGCCGGCGCTACCACTTTGAATTCGACGGTGCCCACCGCCTTGCCATCGACCGAGGCCGTCATGGACCAGCGCCCGACCGGCAGATCGGTCAGGAAGGGTTGCCGCACCAGAAAGCGGGTTCCGGTGGCGATCGGGGCGACCTCCGCCCGCGCTTCCCTGGTGATCCGATAGGAACCGGTGGCGTCGATCGGCGTGAATTCAGTCTTGATGAGATGATTGTTTTGGTCGCCACAAGTGAAGATCGCGACGAAATCGTGTTCGTTCGCCGGGATAGTAACGGTTGGATAAACCGGGCTGAGATCGGCCGCGCCATCGAGGGCGAGTTGCACGGGCGGGACGTCGGCGGCTTCGCCTGAAGCCGGCACCAACGCCAGCACCGCGGGAAGGGCCAGGAGCCAGGCTCGCATATTTTGATCCCTCCGCGCTACTGGTGCCGTACCACGACGGTGCCCGCGACGATGTCGCCAAGCCGCCGGTGCTTTTTCACGAAGCAAATGATCAGGAAACCCACCAGATAAAGCAGCAAACCGTCGACGATCCGGAACAAATTGCGGATGATCGAGTCGCGCCACCCGATCGGCGCTCCATCGGACTCGCGCACGACGCGAAGTCGGGTGACGAACTTACCGATCGTCGCCCCCCAGGCGGCCTCGAAGACGATAAAATAAATGAAGCACAGTGCGTAACCGACCAGCGCCGGCATGCCCCACATTTCGAATCCGATGCTGCCCTCATCCGAGGTGGTGTGCCCGGTTGCCGCGGCCACCGCGTAGAGAATGACGAGGCAAACAAACAGATCAACCAGCCCTTCGACAACCCGGATCCCGATGCCGGCCGGAGTCATGACCTTGTCTCCCTTGCTCGGCGGCGTTTGACGTAGGTGACCGAAGCGATCGCGATGCCGGCGCCGACGGCGACGAAGGCGATCGCGATGGTAGTCAGGATAACAGTGAATATCCTCCCAATGAAACCTTGTCCAACGGCCAATACCGTTTCCGGCCCGTTACCAGATTCATAGGCGGCCTCGAGCCGGTAGTTTCCCGGGGCATCGATGTCGAACGCGAGGACCGAGACGCCTTTATGGCCGGTCAGCTCATATCGCGTGTCGGGGGCGCCCCGCAAAGCGATCTGTTCACCCGCCTCGTTCGCGACGACGACATGCATCCCGGAAATGTCGCGCGCCTCGTAATATCGGCCGTCAAGCACCGCGCTATATTCGTGGAACACCGTGTAAGCTCCAGGCCGCAAGGCCATGACCGTTTCGCCAGGAGCGACCATGCGGATCAATCCTTCACTCATCGAATCGAAACGCAGCCAGAAGAACAGCCCCGCGCATGCGAACCCGGCGAGCGCGACCAGGAGAGCGATCGGATACCATTGGCGGGTTGGCATCGCGGCCTCATTTCGACATCACAATCTCCACGCGGCGGTTTTTCTGCCGGCCATCCGGATTGTCCGACCCGTCCGGATTGGTGTTTGGCGCCACCGGAGACCCGGCGCCAAGACCGCGCGTCGTCATCCGCGCCTGCGTGATGCCTTCCTTTTGCGCCAGCCAGAGTTTGACCGATTCAGCGCGATGATCCGACAGGTTCAGGTTATAGGCGACGCTGCCTTTGCCATCCGTGTAGCCGTCGATCCGCACGGCGCGGCCATTGCCTTTTTGCTGGATGATCTCGCCGACATTGTGGAGCGCCGCCGCCGCTTCTGGCTTGATCGTTGATTTGTCGAAATCGAACAGGACATCAGCGTTCAATTCGATGCGGATTTCGGTGGCGGTCTCCTTCACCTGAAGGTCTTGGGTCTTCGCCAGAAGGCTTTGGTTCGCGCCGCTCACATCGTTGCCGATGAATTTGAGATCGCCCGTGGCCATGGTGAGACCAGCCGGTGGCGGGTAAATCAGGTCATCGGTCTTGCCGGTTTCCTGTGCTGCCGCTGTCAGCCATGCGCACCATAGCAGTAGGAACAAGAGGTATCTCACGATGTCGGTCATCAGCGCGTCAGTGGAACGTCGTCCATGGGCTGGAAGTGCGGCACCACGACGCCGATCTTGGTGACACTGTCAGGTGGGGCCGGAAATTTCGCCCAGAAATTGAGGCTTGATTTCGCCGCGACATCGGGCACTTCCCGGCTACAGATACAATGCCCGTCCGTATCGATCACCACGAAGTATTTTTTCTTGTTCGGGACATCGATGAGATAGACGCCACTGATCGCCGCGTTGTCGTTCTTGGCGACGTTCATGTCTCGCAGCATGGAATAGCTTGAGAAACCCTTGTCGCTGTCATTCATGATGGTGAATCTCAGCATCACCGTGCCGTTGCTGACCTT
>JBEKGV010000527.1:0-4237 GCA_050012615.1 Acetobacteraceae bacterium
ACGAGTTGACGAAGGCCGGCCTGATGGTCAGGCAGCAAATCGCCATCGCAGTTGAATACGACGGTATCACCGTCGGAACTTACGCCGCCGACCTTTTGGTGGAAGATGCCGTGTTGGTGGAAATCAAGGCGGTCAGGGCTCTGGATACGAACCACGACGCGCAATACCTGAATTATCTGCGTGCGACCGGCCTTACCGTGTGCTTGTTGATGAATTTCGCCAATCCTCGCCAGGAGATCAGGCGCCGGGTCAACGGCTTCTGATCCCATCGCCATCGCGGCGGTTGCCCGCCTGGCTCCTGAAATTAGGTCCGGGCGGTCCTATCGTCTGGTCGATTTGTACCGTTTATTTCGCTGCGAACCCTTAGCGATTATGCGAATGAGTCAGTCATTTGGGCGATTGGTTTGAGAGTGATTACCCCGAAGCGCCCTGCCCAACGACGGCATCCCGCTCCGGCCACCGGGCGAGCGTATTCTCGATGATCGCGGCCATTTGCGGCTCGATCCCGAATTTCGCCACGTTGTAAGCCACTTTCACGCCGTCGGCCGGGTTTCGCCTGGCGGCCGCCATCCAATCGCAGACCATCTCGACGACGTCGAACAGATCCATCCCCGCGATGCCAGCATTGCCATGGTGCTCGGGATGGTGCGAGTTGTGCCGGAAGTGATGCGCCAGCGCCGGGGCCGCCCGATTGATAACTTCCTCCCAGGCCGGAGATCCGTAAGCGACCCCCTGCAACAGGGGCAGCACTTCATCGAGCCTCGTTTTCTCCACGTCGGAAAACTTGCTGGCATCATGCACGCGGCCGCGCCGCAACATTTCAGCGACAAACACATCGATGTTGTCGCGAACCTGGTGGATATGGGCGAGCGAGTCCGCCCGGCTGTCATAAGCACCGCTCATTACTGGTGGCCCCTTTCACACGTCACCGAGGGCAGATCCGTGCCTCCGTTGCCATTGTGATTCTGCCAAGGGCGCGATCTGGGCGCCAGCCCCGAAAACGTGCCGGGAAAAATTAGTCAAGCAATTGCTTGACCATTGTCCACCGCAACCATATACTCAACCATATGCTTAACGAACAGCTCACCCAGGTCTTCCATGCTCTTGCCGACCCCACCCGCCGAGCGATCGTGGACCGTCTCGTATTGGGCCAGGCCCCGGTCAGCGAACTCGCCAAACCGTTGGCGATGTCGCTCGCGGCGGTGGTGCAGCATGTTCAAATCCTTGAACAAAGCGGTGTCATCGTCACCCATAAGGCTGGCCGCGTCCGTACCTGCCGGATCGAACCGCGAACCCTCCGCGCCGCCGAAACCTGGATCGCACAACGTCGCGGTCTTTGGGAGCAGCGCCTCGACCGGCTTGGCCAACTGCTCGCCGAAGAACCGGAAACGATGGATGCAAGAAAGGAGAACTCATGACATGCCAACCGGCCACCCATGGCAGCTTCAGCATCGAGCGTGTTTACGACGCGTCGCCAGAGCGCGTGTTCGCGGCCTGGTCCGACATCGAAATCAAACAGCGCTGGTTCATCGGACCCGAGCAATGGACACTGACCAGGCGCGAGCTCAATTTCGCGCCCGGAGGAATTGAAATACTGCACGGACGTTTCCCCGGCGGTCTGGAAACGCTCTACACGGCCCGCTTCCATGACATTGTCATCAACGAACGTATTGTTTGTGTCTACGATATGCACCTCGACCACAAACACCATTCGGTCTCACTCAACACGGTGGAGATCGATCCGGTCGAGCGCGGAACCCGCCTTGTCTACACCGAACAGACGGCCTGGCTCGACGGCACGAGTTCGACCGATGGCAAGGTCGCGCGCGAACGTGGTGTGGCAGTGCATCTGGACCGGCTGCGAAACGTGTTGGCCGCGTAACCCGCGCGCTGTTATCGTCCCGCGCGTTCGACGGCAGCGAAATCCACGTCCGCCATGAACTGCTTCAGCACGGCTTCGGGCTGGTCCTTGCCCTCGACTCGCACCAGGATCCTGTCCGCGACAATCGTCGTGAAGGCGCCGTCGTCCTTGATATAGATGGCTCGGCGTCCATTCACGATTTCAGTGCGGATGCCGCCGAGCGCCGCGATTGGGCTTGCCGCAAGCGCCGTCATTGCCTGCAACAAAGGGGAGTCCGCGAGGATCGATATCGTCACCACGTCGTCGCCCTTGTGGTATTTCCGCGATGCCCCAACGCCACCCCCACCCAAGGCGATGCCGACCGAGACGGTTTCCACCGCATCGGCGGTCCATCCCGCGGGAGCGGCCGGCAGCAACGCACCATATGTATCCGCCCGGCTTTGCCGCAACAAATTGAGTGCTGCTTCCAGTCCGGCGATCGCTGTCTGAGTATCGTTGCGACCATACGCGGCCAACGCCTCATTGATCTGATCAGTGATGTCGTCCGCTCGCGCGGAATGCGGCGTCGCGGCAGCGATGAGCAGCGGCAGCAGAAGCATCCTGACGTTCATAAGTCGCGATCTCTCGTTATCAGTCTGAGCTGATTCAGGGAAGGGTCACTTCAGCTGATCGGCGACCTGTTGCAGGCCGGCACTGGCGCAGGCCTCATCCTTCTCGCCGCCCGGCGCGCCACCGACACCAATGCCACCCAATACATCATTGCCTATCTTGATCGGCACACCACCGGCCAGTGCAAAGACGCCGGTGAGGTCCTTCAGACCCGCGGCCCCAGGATTGGCCGTCAGCGTGGCGAACGCGGCGCTCGTCATGCCGAATGTCGCGGCGGTAAATGCCTTCCGCCGTGACGACTCCGCCGTATGCGGCCCGGAGGTGGGATCGCGAATGAAAGCCAACAAATTGCCGCCGCGATCGACCACCGCGGCGGACACCTTGTAGCCATCCTTCCGGCACTGTGCCAATGCGCCCATCACCATCGCATTCGCTGCCTCGGCGGTCAGCAGCCGGCTTTGGAGAACCGCCTGCGCCAGTAGCGGCCCAGGCAGCGCGAGGCCCATGGTGGCGGCCATGATCCCGAGACGAAACATCCAAACTCTCCCCTCTACGTCTGTCGCGCCACCGCCTGGTAAGCGGCGATACAGGCGACGTCGACGATCTGGCTGACCGAGGCATCCATCGGCACGATTTGCACCGGACGCTCCATGCCGATCAACAACGGTCCGATCGTCGTTCCGCCCCCAAGATGATGCATCAAACGAGCGTTGATGTGCGCCGAATGCAGGCCCGGCATCACCAGCACGTTGGCGTCGCCGGTCAGCCGGCAAAATGGGTACAGGGCGCGGATCGAAGGTTCGAGCGCGACGTCCGGACTCATTTCGCCATCATACTCAAAATCGACATGCCGGCTATCGAGAATCTTCACCGCGTCCAGCATGGGAGCCACCCGGTCGTGCGCCGGATCCCCGAACGTCGAATGCGACAGCAATGCCACTCTCGGCTCGTGTCCCAGCAGCTTCGCCGCGGCGGCCGCTCCAACCACGATATCCGCCAACTGTTGGGCGTCCGGACGGAAATGCACCTGGGAGTCCGCGATGAAAATCGTCCTTCCGTGCGGACCCAGCATCAGAGTCAGGCCGAACGCGATTTGACCCGGCCTGGGTCCGATCACATGCCCCACATCATCAAGGCACACCGACGTCGAGCGAGTGAGGCCTGTGACCATCGCATCGGCGTCTCCGGTCGCGACCATGCACGCGGCGAACACGTTGCGATCCTGATTGACCATGCGTTGACAGTCGCGCCGCAACAACCCGTTTCGTTGCCGCCGTCCATACAGGAAATCGACATATTTGGGATTGGCTCCGGACAGCCGGGCATTATGAATTTCGATGCCATCCGTCTTGCCAAGGCCGAGACTGGCGAGAGTGGCAAGGACACGGTCCTCGCGCCCGATCAGAATGGGCCTGCCATAGCCCGCGTTGCGATAAGCCACCGCGGCGCGGACGACCTTTTCCTCCTCGCCCTCCGCGAACACCACTCGGCGCGGCTCGCTACGCACTTGTTCCATGATCGCATCCAACGCGCCGGCAGTCGGATCGAGCCGGCCCGACAGGTCGCGCGCGTATCGGCTCAGGTCGATGATGGGCCGCCGCGCGACACCGGAATCGACCGCCGCGCGCGCCACGGCGGGAGGAATGCGGTTGATCAGCCTGGGATCGAACGCATTCGGAATGATGTATTCCGGGCCGAACGTCAGCCTTCTGCCGGCGGACGCGGAATGCACCTCATCGGGAACGTCCTCGCGGGCGAGTTGGGCAA
>JBEKGV010000528.1:0-4237 GCA_050012615.1 Acetobacteraceae bacterium
CGGCCATCGAGTCCGGTGTGCCAACCAACTCGACGGAGAGTTCGGTGGCGTTATGATCAGCCATCGTCTCCCGGATCGTCCGTCCCGCGGCCTTGCGGCGGAATTCCTCCAGCGTCTGCTGATGCCCATTGGTGGTGACATCGTCCGGCAAGGGTTTGTCTATGTCGAACCGGCCGAAGTCGATATTCGTTATCTTGCCGAGATGTGCCAGCCGTTCGGGGATCGTCGCCGCGGCACGAGCAGCGCGCTGACGTTTCTTGTCCTGCGCTTCCTCGTCGGTCTCGCCAAGGATCGGCGCCACCAGAAACAGAACTTTGCAGGAATTGGGATCGCGGCCGTGTGCCACCATGCGCGTGCGGACGTCGTCACGGTAAGCCTTCATCCCCGCGATACCCTTGGTATGGGCGACGATCGTATCCGCGTATCGCGACGCGAACTGCCTCCCGCGCGGCGAACCGCCCGCCTGAGCGATCACCGGCTGACCCTGCGGACAGGGGCCGGAATTCAGCGGGCCGCGCGTTTTGAAATATTTCCCCTCGAAGTTGACCGCGTGGACCTTGGTGTGATCGACCAGGACACCATTGTGCGGGTCGGCGACGATCGCGCCTGGCTCCCACGAGGCCCACAGGCGCCTGCAGACCTCCATGTATTCGTCGGCCATATCGTAGCGCAGGTCGTGTTCCGGCATGCCGGGCAACCCGAAATTCATCGCGGCGAAATCCGAACTCCCGGTGACCGCGTTCCAGCCGATGCGGCCGGAGGTGACCTGATCCAATGTCGCGACCAGCCGCGCCAGCAAATAAGGCGGGTAAGCGAACGTTCCGAATGTCGGAACGATGCCGATCCGCGACGTGACCTGACTCATGAGCGAGGCCACCACCGACGGGTCCTGCCGGGGCACCGCGATGCCATGCTTCAGGTAAAGCTCGGTCGAGCCGCCGTAGCTCTCGCCCACATAAGACGAATCTTCGATCAACAGGTAATCGAAGCAGGCTCGCTCAAGACTGCGCGCCATGTCGGTGAATAGTTCCGGCACCATCCAGTCGCGGCCGATATGCCCAGTCCAGGGCTCGCCCCAGGCCTGGGCGCTCGATCCTTGGAGAAACCAACCGAGGTGAAAGGGCCTGGCTGCCATTTATCGCTCCTCTGGCCGTTTCTGTGGGTTCCGGTCAGGAGACCGCGCTGCAAACAACGTGCCGCGTTCGGGATCGCCTGTCACCACCTCCCCGAAACGACGTAGAATGCACATGTTCCGGGCAGCGCGCGTGCCAGCCGGCAGACGTTGGGTGTTTTTCAGGCCGTTGCCTATATTCTTCTCGCCATGCCACCGTCATGATCCGAAGAGCCACGACAACAGGAGACCCGACGTGAACGACGCCAAAACCGCCCTCGGGCAAAAGATCGTCGCCATCAAAAAACAGAAGAAGTGGACCTGGCCGGAAGTCGCCGCGAAACTGGACCACTCCCCGGTGTGGACCTGCGCGGCCTGCCTCGGACAAATGTCCATGACGGAGGCAACCGCCGCGAAGGCCGGCGTGCTGTTCGATCTGAGCGACGATGAGATAGCGCTGCTGACGGAACCGCCCTATCGCGGCAGTCTACCGACCGCCGTCCCAACCGATCCCTTGATCTACCGCTTTTACGAACTGATCCAGGTCTATGGCACCACCTGGAAGGAACTCATCCAGGAGGAATTCGGCGACGGAATCATGAGCGCGATCGACTTCGACATGATGCTGGAACGCGAACCCGATCAGAAGGGCGATAGAGTGAAGCTGACAATGAGCGGTAAGTTTCTGCCTTATAAACGGTACTGATCCGGATCCGGCTGTACATGGGCGCCACCCGGATCATGACGGTTGAACAGTGCCATCGGTGACGGCATCGTGCAGGTCGAGTTCAGGACGAAACCAATGCCGCCGATTCCCGCGCGCCTTCAGCAACAGGCAGGCGTAGCCCAGAGAAAGGGGCAACGATGACGCGTGCCGATGCCTGGCTCCTTGCATGGGATCAACTCGGCATTCACAGGACCGGCACCGTCGGGGACAAAGCCGGCGCGGATTGGCTGGCGTGGGAGGCAGAGGCGCTCGGTGCCTCGGTGTCGATCGAGACGTTTCCGTTGAGCAGAGTCGATCCCGTGTCATGCTGGATCGAGTGCGACGGACAGCGGATCGAGGGCGTGCCGGTCTTCGACTCACCACCAACCGGGCCCGCCGGCATCAACGGCCCCATCGGTGTTGTCTCCCTCTCACCCTCGGCCGTTTACACGCCGGACTATCACGCGATGCGGCGTGCGTCCGAACACGAGGGCCTGGTCATCGTTTGTCAGGGCGCGGAACCGGGCCTCGGTTTATTGAACGCGGAACGGTTCCGGGAGCCGTATGGGTGTCCGGCGATGCAGGTGGCGGAGATGCCGCGTGCGAAACCCGAACGGATGGTAAGCTTTTATCGACGCACCACGGTCGAGGCCTGCAACGTCGTGGTCACGATTCCCGGACGGAGATGGTCAGGGCGGCCGGTTGTTGTGATGACGCCCAGATCCTCCTGGTGGCAATCGACGTCGGAGCGCGGTGGCGGTCTGGTGTGCTGGCTTGAAACGTTACGTGCTTTGATCGCCGAGCCGCCGGCGGGCGACGTGGTGTTCACCGCGAACAGCGGCCATGAACTCGGGCATCTGGGGTTGGACGCGTTTCTGGAGCGGCGGCCCGGATGGGATCGGCCGGACGGTGCGATGTGGGTTCATTACGGTGCCAATATCGGAGCGGCCGGAGGCAAGCTGTCCGTTCAATCCGCTGACGGACCGTTGCGCAATGCGATGCGGCAGGCGCTGAGCGCGTTCGGTCAGTCGCCCGATACGATGGCGCCAAAGACCCAGTTGCCCAGTGGAGAAACGCGGGAAATTCACCGGGTTGGCGGGCGGTATATCACTTTGGTCGGGACTAACCGATTGTTCCACTTGCCGCAGGACCGTTGGCCGCACGCGGTGGACGTTCCCGTGATCGAGCGAGTCGCCGCCGCGGTCGCCGCAATGGTCCATGCATTGACCGGCTGAGGCACAAGATTGGACCCGAAGGCGTGGTGAGCGTAAAATCCCGGCCGAGGGAGGCTGACGATGCTGACGATCGAACCCACCGGCGCCATTCTCGGCGCCACGATCCGCGGCCTGGACGCGGCGGCGCGCGTCTCGGAAAGCGATTTTGGCCAGATACTGGCGGCTCTCGGCCGGTTCGGCGTGCTACGCTTTCCGGACCAGCATTTGGATGAGGCCGGCGTGCGCCGGTTTTCCCAGTTGTTCGGGGAAATCCAAGGGCCGTCTTCGGGGGCGTTGACGAAAGACGGCGCGGAAGAACCGGTCGTCGGAATTCTGTCCAATATCAAAGAAAATGGAAAATATATTGGCGCCGCCGATGCCGGGCAGGACTGGCATACCGACATGTCCTATCGCGACGTCATTGGTTTCGTGAACGTATTGTATGGGATCAGGATTCCGAGGCGCGATGGCAAACCGCTTGGCGGGACGGAATTCTCGAACATGCACGCCGCGTATGACACATTGCCGGATGAGATCAAAACCAGACTGGCGGATGCCACGGTCACCCATGCGTTTGAAAAATTCTGGGAGCATATGCGTCAGAATAAGAACAGCAGCCGGCCGCCGATGACTGATGAGCAACGCCGCCGCCGCCCACCGGTCGTGCATCCGTTATTCCTGACGCATCCGTTGACCGGCAGGCGAGTGCTATATTGCAACCCCGGCTACTCGATCCGCATCAATGAATTGCCGGAAGCGGAAAGCGATTCGATGTTGCGATATCTTTACGAATATCAGCTAGAGGCACGCTTCCGCTATACAAATCACTGGACCGAGAACGATTTGTTGGTGTGGGACCATATCGGAACGATTCACCGGGCGATCGCGGATTACCGGCCGGACGAAATCCGGCTGATGCGGCGGTGCCAGGTGATGGCGACGAAGGTCTTCAATCCGGATTTTTGCCGATTGGCGCGGGCGGCGTGAGAGCGGCTCGGGGTTTGAACTTTCGCGTGATCCGCATGCGCTCGGCCATAACGGTGACATTCGATCCGGCGTTCCCGCAATTCGCACGACCGGCCGCCTAAGGCGACGCCTACTAATTATCGCTTCAGCCGGGCTCTCCTCCGTTCGTCATCACCGGGCTTGACCCGGTGATCTGTTCCAGCACAGTGCCGCGAGAGATCACCGGGTCAGGCCCGGTGA
>JBEKGV010000529.1:0-4233 GCA_050012615.1 Acetobacteraceae bacterium
GCGCGACCAGATCACGCCGGAGCCGGAGACGATCAGCGGCTGTTTCGCCTCCGACAGAGCTTTCACCAACGCGGCGACCTGGCGCGGATCGCCGAGCGGGCGGCTGTCCATGATCGGGCGGCCGGCGTAGCTCCAGTCGACCAGGTTCTCATCGATCTTCTGGTAGAGCATGTCGCCGGGGCAATCGAGGTAGACCGGGCCGGGCTTGCCGGTGATCGATTTTTGCAGGCCGAAGTTGATCTGTTGCGGGATGCGTTTCAGGTTGATCAGCCGGTCGACATACTTGTTGCAGCCGCGCATCAGCTCGACCTGGTCGATCTCCTGGAACACCTGGCGGCCGAACTGGCTGAGCGGGCTGGAGCCGCCGAGCGCCACCACCGGGCAGCAATCGATCAGAGCATTCGCCATGCCCGTCACGAGATTGGTCACCCCCGGCCCTGACGCCGCCATGCAAACGCTGGGGACCTGTTTCAGCCGGCTATAGGCCTGACACGCGAATGCCGCCGCCTGCTCATGGCGGACGTCGATCATGCGAATGCCTTCCTTTATGCAGGTGGCCTCGGCCAGCAGCATCGGCCCGCCCATGATGTAGAAGAGATCCTTGATCCCTTCTTTCTGGAGACATCTGGCGATGATCTCTGACCCGGTGATTTCGGCCATCGTTACAATCTCCTGTTAAGGATTGGCTCCTGGTTATCGATTGGGAGCGAAGGATCAGCCGATCACGCCGCCGGCCTTGAGCTTGCCAACGTCGCCGGCGCCAAGACCGAGCCAGCTCGTCAGCACGTCCTCATTGTTTTGACCTAGCAACGGCGCCGGCTTCACCGGTGGCGGGCTGCCCGAGAAGCGCACCGGCCATGCGACCATCTTGAATTTGCCGTTCACCGGATGGTCGATCACCGGCATGATGCCCCGGTCCTCGAAGGTCTGGTCCTGGCTGAGTTCCATCGTGTCGAGCACCGCACCCGCCGGAATGCCGGCCGCGCCGATGATCTCCATCGCCTCGTGCTTGGAATGTTGTTTCGTCCACGCGGAGATCATGCCGTTGACCTCATTCGCACGTTCCGCGCGCGCCGCCGGTGTCTCGTAGCGTTCGTCGCCGATCAGTTCCTCGCGGCCGATGACTTTTAGCAGGCGCCGCCAATGGTCCGGGTTGGCACGGCTGGTGAAAACGTAAACGTAATCGTTCAGCCCGCCGCCTTTGCAAGGGAACGTTCCCATCGGCGGAGTCGTCGCCGAAACGGAACTGTCAGCGGCGCGTCCCGCCGCCTTCCCGGTGCGGTGCTGCGCCGCGAAGGCGATGCGGATGTAGTGCAGCATCGCATCCTGCATCGCGACCTGAATATGATCGCCCTGACCGGTTTCCTTGCGGCGGTAAAGCGCACCGAGGATGGAGATCGCCAGTAGCATGCCGGTACCTGTGTCGCCGAGCGATGGACCTGGCTTCAACGGACGGCCGTCGCGTTCGCCGGTGATGCTCATCGTCCCGCCGCAGGCCTGCGCGATCATATCGAATGCGAGATTTTTTTCGTACGGGCTGCCTTCGCCAAATCCCTTGATCTGACAAAAAATAATCGACGGGTTGACTGCCCGAATCACATCGTAGCCAAGGCCCAGTCGCTCGATCGCGCCGGGGGCGAAGTTTTCCACCATGACGTCGGCTTGCTTCGCGAGATCCTTGACCAGTTGCAGGCCTTTTGGATCCTTCAAATTGACCGTGATGGATTTCTTGTTGGCGTTGAACAGCAGGAAATATGGATCGTCCTTACCGGCATTGCCGCCAAGCGCCCGCCCGGGATCGCCTCCGCCTGGATTTTCCACCTTGACGACTTCCGCGCCAAGCCATGCGAGCGCTTCCGTGCAGGATGGACCCGCCTCGAACTGGGTCAGGTCAAGTATCCGAACGCCGTTGAGGCATGACTGCCCGCCGATCCTGGCGTCGCCGGTGTTGGCCTCCATGTGCGTTTCCTCCGTTGCGGGTCCGCGGACCCTCAGATGCGCGGGGGCTCCCATATCCGACCCTTGGAGCCTGCTCCGGAAACTAGCCCGGATGACAGTTCCGCGTAAGCCCGTCCGATTGGCGCGGTGTCATGCCGCGCGGGGCAACTCCAACCGACCTAAAATTTCTCTGAACCGGTCGGTGCTCTCCGCATCCAGATCGAACGACAGATGCATCGTTTCGCTCTCCGCGACGCGAACGATAAACGGCAAGGCGATGGCAAATCGATCTACGTCGAGAGTACCGCGCGTGCCGACCGGCAGAGGCGGACAGCCGATGACCGCGGCGCCGCCTTCCGAAATATCGGCGACTCGCGCACTGTATGCGGCGCGCCCCGCGACAGTGACCCGGCACAGGCGATCGATCGAATAACGCTGGTGCCGCCGGCGATCGACCTCATCGGTCGAAGTGCGCGTCACCCGGTTGAGGGAATGCTTCAACTCGCCCACCAGGACGTTCAAGGCAGCCGTGTCGTCCCGTACCTGAGCGCTGCGCTGGCCGGTCTGTGCCGCCTCGGCCGACACTTCGTTGATGCGCCTGGTCATCTCGTTGGCGGCGGCGGCTGTCTCGCTGACATTACGGGCGATTTCGGCGGTCGCCGCGCCCTGTTCCTCCACTGACGAGGCGATCGACCCGGCGATCTTGTTGATCTCGCCGATCGTCTGTTCGATGCGGCCCACGGCCGCGACCGAGGCTCCGGTGGCGGTCCGCACCTCGCCGATATGACGAGCAATCTCCTGTGTCGAGCGCGCAGTCTGGTTCGCGAGTTGCTTGACCTCGCCGGCCACCACGGCAAACCCCTTGCCGGCGTCGCCGGCGCGGGCAGCCTCGATGGTCGCGTTCAGGGCCAGCAGATTGGTCCTGGCGGCGATCTCACCGATCACGTCGGCGACCATCCCGATGCGTGCTACCTGCTCATTCAGAGCCGCCATCGTGGCACGCGTCTCGCTGCCGGCCTCGACGGCGCGGGCGACCACCGCGGTCGACTGGCTGACCTGTCCGCCAATTTCAAGGATCGAGGCGGCGAGTTGTTCGGCGGCGCTCGCCACGGTCTGCGCGTTGGCCAAAGCCTGCGACGCTGCGATCGCCGCCCCTTGGGCCGCTCCCCCGGTGCGTCCGGCCGAGGCACTCATTTCCGCCGCGGCGGTCGCGATGGCGACAGTGCGGACCCCGACCGAGTCCAGCGCTTCTCCTGATGCCGTCTCAATCTTTTCCGCCATGCCTAACAGTGCGGCGTGCTTTTCCTGTTGTGCCCGCTCGTCCCGTGCCTTCTGCTCAGCTTCTAATCGGGAACGCGCGATGGCGTTTTGTTTGAATACCTCGACCGCCTTGGCCATCGCACCCATCTCGTCCGTTGCTTCCCGCGAGGGCACGTCGACCGCGGTCTCGCCCCTTGCCAGGCGGCTCATCGCCACGGTCATTCCGGAAATAGGCCGAATCATACCACGGCCGACGATCCAGGCGATCAGCGCACCCAGAAGCAAGGCAGCGCCCGCCATCACCTCCTGGACCGCGACAGTACCGGAGATCATCCTCGCGGTCGCCAGTTTCGTGGCGGCGAGATCGCCACCGATCGATCGCGTGACGTCGCCCATCACGGCAACCTCCCGCAGCATGATCGGCTGCATCCGATTATCGGACAGATCGTCGTGTTTCAGCATGGCTCCGGAGAGCGCCGTGAAGCTGCTGACATAAGCGATCAGTGAGGCCCGCACAGTCGCGATTAGCGGGCGAACGTCCTCGGAGATCGACAGGGCTTCCAATGCGGCGAGAGAGGCGAGCGCTGCCTCGGCGTTCGTCGCGAAGGTTGCCGCTCCATCGGCATCGCCCGTGGCCAGGAAGCGCCAGTTGGCCACGCCGACCAGCAGAATTTGGGTTTGCACATTGCGCGCCGACGTGCGGATCTCGATCGGGCTCGATTTCTGTATGGCCGCGACGAGCCGATTCATCTCGGCCGCCATTTCATCGCCTCCGCGAAACAATTTGGCGCGGCCGGCCTGTATCTGCTGAGTCAAATCGCGTAGGTCCGCTCGCATTTTTCCGTAATTCGCGAGATTGTCCAACACGGACTGGTACGTCACGCGACGCTCTGGCAGCGTGGTTTCGCTGCGCAACGCACCTAGCAGACCGGCGATTTCAACATCGGCTGCCTCGATTTCCTGTAACGCCGACGCCAGGCCTGAATATCTGTACCGCACGGACGCCCGATGTGACGCCTCCAACAGGCCGGCAAC